>JANODZ010000546.1:0-6562 GCA_031412935.1 Anaerolineales bacterium | reverse complement strand
TCAAAGACTGGCGCAGGGATTTCCTTTGTGCGCGCATTTTTTCCTAACATGCCAAGGTCGCGTGCCCATGAGAAAATGCCAGGTTCAAAATTTTTATCTGCGCGAGCGGCATATATTGAGTATGTATTTTTATGCATGGCAGTGGTGCATTTGACATTTTCAAAAGCATCGGCGGCTTGAATGAAATCTTTTACCTGTTCTTCATCCTGATTGTAATAATAGACAGAATGAGGATGACACAGATTTCCCTCTGCCAATAAATGACCGAGCGCGATCATTTCATGATCGTGCCATTCATTTTTTCCTTCGACTGGGATGATTCGTGGAACGGCGATGAATTCATCAGGTTGCAGGTCATCCAGTTTGCGCCAGCCGTTATAGGTGTAGAAAGGATGATTGCCGGTTGCTTCGATGGTGCGTCCCAGTGCGGTGGTGAGACGGAAAACAGGTTTGACCCCGTTTTCCAATACTTTTGTAATGGGTTGATTCTTTAATCTCAAGGAAGGAATGTTGCAGGATAAGGTTTCTGTGATATTTGCCAGTCCGCGATATAAATCCTCCACTTTTACAAGGCGGCCTGTGAATGCATCTACTACTTCCACATCGCCAGGCAAACACTTGTTAAAACCATACCTCGCAAACTCTTCCCAATCCATGTAGATCGCGTCGGCAGTGGATTGCTCCATGCCTTTTTGAACTGCGCCTTTGACGAACTTGGCGCGATGATTATCAATATCTGCTTTTATCTTTTTTGAAATTGCCTTGCGCAAATCATCTGATTCAGAAGGCGTATATCCGGCAAGATCCACGGCGGCGCGCATCAATTGTTCCTGATATACGGGAATGCCGAAGGTATCCTGGAAGATGGGCTGGAGCGCGGGGTGGCGATATTCCACTTCCGCTTGACCGTGCATGCGCGCGATGTAATCGGGGATGAATGCCATCGGGCCTGGGCGATACAACGCGACCATCGCGATGATGTTATCTAAATTCTTGGGCTTCATCTGCATCAGCCAGCGCGTCAGTCCCCCACCCTCTATTTGGAATAAACCAGCCGTTTGACCGCTGGCCATTAATTCAAAAGATTTAGCATCGTCAATCGGAATCGTATTTAAATCAAGTTTAACGCCATGGCGTTTCTCGATCATGTCGCAGGCGCGCGCCATGACAGTTAAGGTGATCAGGCCGAGAAAGTCCACTTTCAACATGCCGAGCGATTCAAGAATGCCCATTTCAAACTGGGTCACGGACTTGATCGGGGTTTCTTCCGAATTGGAAGTGGGACGATGCAGCGGCAGATAATCTATGATCGGCTTGTCTGAGATGATCACGCCTGCCGCGTGTGTGCCTGCGTTGCGCACCGTGCCTTCCATGCGCGCGGCGATGTCTATGACTTCACGCAGATGCGGCTGCGAATCATATATCTTTTTAAACTCCGCAACTTCCATGGCGTCTTTCATGGTGGTCGCGCGGCCCGAAACAAATGGGACAAGTTTTGCAACTTTATCAATTTCAGGCAATGGGATTTCCATCACACGCGCCACATCACGCAGCGCGGCTTTTGACCCCATGGTGCCAAAGGTGATGATCTGCGCCACTTTGTCATCCCCGTATTTGCGCGCGGTATATTCCAGCATTTCAGAGCGGCGGTCGTCTCGAAAATCCAAATCAATATCGGGCATCGAAATACGCCCCGGATTTAAAAAGCGTTCAAAGATAAGCGCGTGTTCAAGCGGATCTACCCGCGTGATATCCAGTGTGTAGGCAATGATCGAGCCGGCCGCCGAACCGCGCGCGTTGTACCAGATCCCATTTTCGCGGGCAAAGCGGCACAGGTCCCAGACAATCAGGAAGTAGGCATCAAATCCCATCGCGCTGACGACACTTAATTCATGCTCGAGTCTTTCCTGGACCCTGGAGCTGGCGGCGTCATCTTTGAATTTTATCTTCGTCCCTTTCTGACATAGCGCGCGCAGATAGGAGGCAGGTGTATATCCTTTGGGGACAGTGAAATCAGGCAGGTGATACCCCTTGAATCCCAGATCAACATTGCAGCGTTCTGCGATGAGTAATGTATTGCTTAATGCATCGGGGACTTCCGCAAAGAGCTTGCTCATCTCCAAAGGTGAACGTAAATAATACGAATCATCGCTCATCTTCATGCGGTCGGGATCATTTAACTGGGAGTTGGTTTGGATCGCGAGCAGAATATCCTGCAGGCGCGCATCCGCCTGGTTGACATAATGCACATCGTTTGTGGCAATAAATCTCGCTGAATAGCGCGCGCCCAGGCTCAATAACTTTTTGTTTAAGTCTGTGATCTCTTTGATGTCGTGCTGCTGTAATTCGACAAAGAAACGGTCACGGCCGAAGACGTCGGCGTACCAGTCCCATTTCTTTACAGCTTCTTCGGGATTTTCACTGAGCAACGCGCGCGGAATTTCAGCAGACATGCAGCCCGAGGTGGCGATCAACCCTTCCGCATGTGCGGCGAGAAATTCATGGTCGATGCGCGGGAAATAATAGAAGCCTTCCATCTGTGCGGCGGAAGCGATCTTGAGGAGATTCTTGTAGCCAGTTTCATTTTCCGCAAGCAGGAGCAGATGCGAGGACGTACGATCGAGCTTTGAATCCCTGTCTTTCATTGTGCGCACCGCCATATAAGCTTCGAGTCCGATGATGGGTTTTATCCCCTCTGCTTTTGCGGCTTTGTAAAAATCGATCACCCCGAACATGGTGCCATGGTCGGTGATGGCAACCGATTCCATGTTCATCTCTTTTACGCGTTTGACCAGCTTCTTGATATTCGAGAAGCCGTCGAGCAGGGAGTATTCAGTGTGGACGTGTAAGTGGGCGAAGGACATTTTCGGTTAAACGTTATTACGTGAAAACGTTCGAACGTGATTATAGCACGCATGTTCAAGAATGAACCTGACAGCTGACTTAAAAAATTACGGGTTGTTTTTTTCTTGTTTCAACTTCCAATAATTGACACTCAAATAAGCTCCAAAGATAAAAATGAGACTGCTGATATAAGCCCATAATAGAAATGCGATAATGGTGGCAACAGTCCCATAGATCAGATTTGTAATGGATATATACGTGGCAACAAAAGATAGAAAAGTTTTCTTTGCCAATTCCCACAGCAAGCCCGCGCCAATGGCTCCCGGTAAAATTTCGCGCCAGGTGGATGTTCCATGCGGAAGCAGCAAATACAGCAGCATGTATAAAGTGATATCGAGCAGGATCGTCAAGACTAAACTGATGCCATGCCCCAAAGGCAGGATCTGATCCGGCAGCCAGAAGCGGATATTCGCGATCACACTGCCTGCAAGCGAGATCAAAAAAAGAGTCGGGCCGATGAAAACCAGAACAAATAGAATCGCGACTCCGCGCCGCTTCCAGGCCGAATGGCGTTGTTTGATGCGCCAGATATCATTAAGGGTGTGTGTGAGTGTGTAAAAAATTGTGGAGGCAGACCAGATCAAGCTGAGCAATGCGAAGCTGGTCACGCTTCCGCGTGCGCGGATGATCTCATCTATATTTTGCCCCAATAATTGACTCAGAGCAGGCGCTACAAATTCCAGCCTTTGGACGGTGAGATGTTGATCTATGGCCGGACCGAGGATGAAACTAGCAATCGAGATGCTTAAAAGAATTAAGGGGAAAAGAGAGAAGAGCGCAATATAGGCAATGGCGGAAGCCATCATGGAAGTATCGGGCATTAATGTTTCTTTGACAGCATTCGCCAGCACTCCCAACCAGCCCTGGGTACGATGATTTAGTTTGCGCGCAATCTGCAAAACCTGCTGCCAAAATTCCTCAAAGTATTTTGGTGTTCTAGGCGCTCTCATTCTTTATCTTTCCTCGCATAAATAACACAGCCGCAAAATCCTCAGCTCATCATAATTCACTGTGCCATTAAACTTTTCGTAGACAGGCTTGAGCATATCCGCGCCCATTTGATCGAATGTTTTGAATACGGCGAGCTGCTGGTCAGGTGAAAGATTTGAAAGCGCGATAAGGTCTTCTGCCGAGCGTAATGGATTGCCCGCCATGATGAAACGCGCCAGATGATTCAGAATCGTATCTGCGCTGACAGCGTAGCGCTTCATTAAATTTTGAATGCTTTCGCCCGCATTGTATGCTTCAGCGACCGCCATGTATCGGTGGCCCGCATCTTTATCAGCCGCGCGCGCCGCTGTTTTGTTTTTTTCGTCGATCTTGTTTAACTTGCAATATTCCTTGATGATCGCGAGAAACGCTGCGCCGTAGCGTTCATATTTCACTTTGCCCAGTCCGCTGATGTTCAACAAACTATCTTTCGACTGCGGGAAATACGCCGCCATCTCCACCAATGTTTTATCCGAGAAGATCACATACGGCGGCACGCCTGCCGCATCTGCCAACTCTTTTCTCTTATTTCTAAGCAAACTGAATAACGACTTATCATATTCGGAGTCAGGCGAAGGCTTGACTCGCGCAGCGGATCGCTCACTCTTCTTCGCTTCATTGATCTGCCCCTTTACCTGCTCCCGTGACTTGAGCATTTCCGACCCTTTGGCAGTCACTGACAACACCCGATAAGCAGGATCTTGATTCAGCAAACCGCGCTCCACCAGTTGACGTGAAATATGCATCCATTGTGATTTGGTTAATTCCCTGCCAATCCCATGCGTGGACAATTCATGATGATTATATTTTTCGATCTTCTCATTCTTGGAACCAAGCAATATATCCACAACATGCGCGGCGCCGAATCGTTCACCGCTGCGTTTGACACAGGACAGGAATTTTTGTGCGGCGATGGTGATGTCTGCGAGCTCGCTTTCGTCCGCGCCGCAGTTATCGCAGGTGCCGCAGTTCTCGCTGACAAAGGTCTCGCCGAAATAGGAGAGCAAAGGCTTGCGTCTGCAAATACTGCCCTCGGCGTAGCGGGTCATCGCATCCAAATGTTGAAGTGACGCGCTGCGCTCAGGTTCCTCTTTTTGATCAATAAAATAGCGGATCTTGCTTGCATCGCCATAACTGTAAAGCAACAGGCAATGCGCGGGCAGGCCGTCGCGCCCTGCACGCCCAATTTCCTGGTAATAACCCTCGATGCTTTTCGGCAGGTCATAATGAATTACAAAGCGTACATTTGGCTTGTTAATTCCCATGCCGAATGCAATGGTCGCCACAATGATTTGCACATCGTCGCGGATGAAGGCTTCCTGATTTCGTTTGCGATCCATATCATCCAGCCCCGCATGATACGGGCGGACAGAATGTCCATGGCGCGCCAATGTCGCGGAGAGATCGTCCACTTGCTTGCGCGAGAAACAATAGATGATGCCTGATTGATCTTTAAAGTTTTCAAGGAAGCGTAAGGTCTGTGCCGCAGGATCCTGTTTGGGCGTCACTTCAATGAACAGGTTCTCCCTGTTAAAAGAAGCGAGGAATTCGTTCGATTGCGAAAACCCCAGCGACGACATAATGTCCGAACGGACGCGCGGCGTGGCAGTCGCCGTCAATGCCATGCAGACAGCGGACGGAAATTTACGGCGCACATCCACCAGCTGACGATATTCTGGGCGGAAGTCGTGGCCCCACTCTGAGATGCAGTGGGCTTCGTCAATCGCAAGCAGGTCAAGTTTCAGTGAGGAAAGAAGCGAGTAAATCCTGGGAGTCAGCAGTGTCTCAGGCGCCACATAAAGCAGTTTCGTGAGTCCGCTCTTCACAGAGTTCATATTCGCCTGATATTCTTCGGGAGATAACGAACTGTTGAGAAAAACCGCGGAGACGCCCAAGGCGAGCAGCTGCTCCACTTGATCTTTCATCAACGCGATCAACGGCGAGACCACGACCGTTAATCCATCAAACATTAACGCGGGCACCTGATAGGTAAGCGACTTGCCGCCGCCCGTTGGCATGATGACCAGCGTATCGCGCCGCGCTTGCACATTATCGATGATCTCACGCTGTAACGGTTTGAAGGTATCGTAACCGAAGGTGGATTTTAGAATGGATTCCGGGGTGAGCATGCTGGGCTGATTATAATGTCGTTATGGTAAACTTTAAATTAATGTTTCAAAGTACAAAGACTTTTTATAATAAGGCTTACGAATAAACTCTGGAAAAATCCATGAAAAATGTTTTAGTCACCGGCGGAGCAGGTTTTATCGGCTCCAATTTCGTACGCTATTTACTTGAAGTTGAGCCGCAGGTTCAAGTGGTAAATCTGGATGCGTTGACCTATGCCGGCAGTCTTGAGAATCTCAAAGAGCTGCCTGTACAGCGCGCGGAACAGTATTCCTTTGTAAAAGGCGATATCTGTGACCGTGACCTATTGCGCAATCTGCTTCTTCAACATCAGATCGATACCATTGTTCACTTTGCGGCGGAAACCCATGTCGATCGTTCGATTGCAAGTCCGCAGCCTTTTATTCAGGCGAATGTGATCGGTACATTCACCCTGCTTGAGGCGGCGCGACAGGTTTGGCTGGTGGAAAAAGCACTGCCCATTGAACAGGTCCGCTTCCATCATGTATCCACCGATGAGGTATACGGGACGTTGAATCCC
>JANODZ010000545.1:0-2222 GCA_031412935.1 Anaerolineales bacterium | reverse complement strand
CCGCAGAGCCGCAGAGAACACAGAGAAGATCTTAAACTCAGCGAACTCTGTGACTCTGCGGTGAAAATGTTTTTTCACTTATGCAAGAGGTCGATTTAATGATGTTTGAAATTTAATCATCTTTCATCTTTGTACTTTCAATCCTTCCAACTTACGTACCATTTCAAAATCCTCAGGCAGATCCAAATCTAATCCAAGAGACGGCAGTTCAACAATTTCCAATCTTGCGCCGGATTTTGTTGCGCGGTCGCAATGACGCTGAAATGAGCCTTCACCAAAATCATATTTGATGAGTCCGGCCGGGACCATTAATAAGGCATTCGTCCCCTTGCCATGTCGATCGGGCGCGATCACAACCACCGGCGGTTTCGCCGCGCGATCGATCAAGGTCAGGACATCTTCTTTGGTAAGCAATGGCAAATCAGCCGGCAGGATCAATACGCCTTGTGTTGAATGGACTTGTGCAACTACGGTCGCACGCGTTAGCGCTGTATTCAATTTGGCCTGACCATCTTCCTGCACCGTTTTAGCGCCATGATTGCGCGCGATCGTTAATGCGTGCGGGTCGCGGCTTACCACCAAAACTTGATCGAGCTCCTTTAAACTTGAGAGAGTCTTAAGCGTTCGCTCTAGCAGCTCCCGATTAAGTGCGGTTCTTTCATCTTCTGATAATATGCCAGCTAAACGAGATTTTCCTCGCCGCAATGGTTTTACAGGGACAATCGCCCAAAGTGTCATAATTATAAACTCCCAATAAAGTGTAGCACATCCGCCGCCAAGCGGGCGCGATCTGTCGATGAATTCATAATAGTATTCGTTACAAAGGTTTTTGTTTCAATCTTTTCTGATAAATGTTCATCCAAGGTATCTAACACAAATCCATTCAACAAGTGTCGATAATGCTGAGCAACTGCCAGCGCCGAGGGTTCGATCCCTAGCTCAGCGTACATTTTTGCCGCAGGCCCTTTCACCGTCTTTCCACCAATAATGGGGGATATTGCAATTATTTTTTTTCCCTCACCCCTTCGCCCCTCTCCCAGCGGCAGAGGGGTTGGGGAGAGGGAAAAGATTTTAAGAATCGGATCGATACTCACCCACGGATTCGACGGGCAAATTACAATGGCCTCAGCCGACTCGATCGCTGCGCGTGTTCCGTTTGCTGGTTCAGCGGCTTCGACTCCTTCGAACCGAAAGCCTTTAACTCTCGGCTGACAGCGTCTGTGAACAAAATATTCCTGAAAGGCTAATTCACCTTCATCTGTTTCTACGATAGTTCGGACCGGCGAATCGGTCATGGGTAAAATGGTATGTTTGATGGCCCACGCATTGCAAAAATCGTTTGTAATTTTCGAAAGGGATTGACCTTCTTTTAATCTTCTTGTTCTTTCAAGGTGTGTGGCTAAATCCTGGTCGCCCAAACGAAACCATTTCGGTCCGCCAAGTTTTTCTATATTCGAGATCGTATTCCATGATTCATCCACCCGCCCCCAGCCTGTTTCGGGGTTTGCCAGCCCAGCAAGCGTATAACAAACCGTATCAAGGTCGGGACAAATATATAATCCCAGGTGTTCAAAATCATCGCCGGTGTTGACAATGACGGTTAACTCTTCAGGTGCAAGGATTTGGGCGAGTCCATGCGCAAGTTTTGCGCCGCCGACTCCGCCCGCAAGGGCAACGATTTTCATGAATAGGTTTAAATGTTAATTGTTTGAAGGCGCAAACGTTTTGACGATTACCTTGATGGATTTTCTTTCCCGTGGTTCTGGAATATCTGCCGCATACCCGAAAAAATACATGGCTTGCGGCTCCCATGAACCCGGTAAATCCAAAGCGGCCTGTACTGTTTCTTGCGCAAACAGCGGACTACATACCCAGACGCTTCCCAATCCCTCGGCGTGGGCGGCGAGCAGTAACTGCATGCCGGCGTTGGCAACAGACTGGGTTGCCATAATGTATTCGGCTTTTTTGCGGTGGGTATCCGCATAAACATCCATATCGCTCATATTCACACACAGGACGATGACTAGCGGCGCGTTGATTAACCTATCGCGCGAGCGTGCAACTTTTACTTTTATATTTTCTTGTGAAAGAGAATCGGCTTCGAGGTCACGTTGAAATTCGACCGCCATTGCGTCCGCCAGTTTTATTTTGATCGACAAGTCTTTGATTACGGCAAATGTCCAGGGTTGGCGGTGATGCGCGGAGGGGGCGTAGGTTGCAGT
>JANODZ010000544.1:0-6196 GCA_031412935.1 Anaerolineales bacterium | reverse complement strand
GTTGATGTTTAGCCTCGATTCAAGTGTACCGAATCTAGGCGCATCGGGCGCGATTGCAGGTGCACTAGGCGCGTACATATTAATGTTCCCACAGGGAAGGGTTAGGGTTTTGCAAGGGCAGCAGGTCATTCAAGTTCCAGGGCTGATCGTCATTGGATTCTGGATCGTTCTTCAGTTGTTTAGTAGTATTGGTTCGATTAGCGGAGCAGGAGATACTGGCGGTGTGGCTTATATGGCACATGTTGGCGGATTTGTTGCTGGATTTATTCTGACTTTTCTGCTTAAAGGAAATAACGCGCCGCGGCTGATGGGTTGAATCGTTATCTTTGGAATCTCCTAATCCCCAACAAATTTGCTTTGAGGTCTGCGGTTAAGGTCTCAGATCTAGAAGAACGCTTGGCACACCTATCGGTTGTGATTAAAGAAATGGAAGAACCCCCTCCGCCCCTGGTGCTTAGCGGCATGGAATGTCTCACCGGTTTACTTGGAATGGCTGAACCAATTCTGCCATCGGAGCAGTTATCCGAGAATTAATAAAATATATCCATTCGATGCCTCGACGCTTTTCAGCGAAGAATAAAATGGTTTACATCCTCCCCCAAGTGGTGGATATAAACACACCCCAGCCGATGGATGCGGCTGGGGTGTGTTTACTATATTATAAGTTGAAGAACAAATCGAATAAAAGGAGAAAAAATGCTTAATCTAATTATCGTAATATTGCTTGTACTATGGTTACTCGGTTATTTCGGTCCGAATATCTTCTCTGGTTTTCCACGCAGTGGCAATGTTATCCATACTTTGCTTGTCATTGTGGTCATTCTCGTTATTTTGAGATTGTTGGGGATCACTTAGGTCAGTTATTCGCTCAAAATAGGGAGGTCGTCTGACAGTCGGCCCCCCTAAATATAATATAAGAAAGGAGCTCCCAATGCTACATACAATCATAATAGTTCTGATCGTTCTCTTCCTTATTGGTTACTTGTAATCAAGCCACTATGAAGATGCTGCGATTTCGTGCATAGGGGGTAAGGGTGATGGCAGATTGGATGCATTATTAATGGATTAAACAACTGATAGGAAAAAAGGAAATCACAGATGAAGATCAAAAATATTTTTATACTTGCAAATGCCGGCTTGATTTTGTTATTACTGGCTGCTTGTGGCGCGCTCAACCTGAAACCCACCGCTACTGCGATTGCACCAACACCAGTACAACCAGCGACGAACGTGGAATATCACTTCGTTACAGACAAACTACTTATCCCAACAACACTGGAGCAATCAAAAGCGTTCGCGTTGAATGTGGATGGAGATGCGCAAGGGCATACCGATAATATGTTCGGGACTTTGCTTTCCCTGCTTACCTCTGCCGCCCCAAACCTAAAATTACAATCTACGCTTGATGAGGCAGTTAAAACCGGTCAGGTTGTCACGCTTCATGTAGTGAAGGAAGACGCTGCCCAAAATGTTTCGAGTGTTTCGTGGAATGTATTTATGGGAGAAAAATCCAAAACGCCGCCTAAATTTGACGGTTCTGATAAATTTAATATTAATTCCAACTTGCCTGCCAACTCACCGATTGTTGGTTCGCTTACACAGGGTCATTTCACAGGTGGGCCGGGTACTGCCGGAATTCAGATGTTTCTACTTAACCAGTTGGTTGACGTAAATTTGATTGGAGTCCGGCTCGACGCGGATGTGAGTGAGAAGGGCTGCGCCAACGGAAAAATTGGCGGCGGCATAACCGTTGAACAGTTCCAGGGCAAGTTGCTTCCAGCCATTAGTGTTGGACTCAATCAAGCCATCAAAACTGATCTGGCTGGGGCAAAACCCATCCTGCAGGCCTTTGATTCAGATCAAAATGGGACGATCACCGTCCAGGAAATTGAGAATAATCCCCTCATGATGATCGCGGCTTCCCCCGATCTGGATCTGCTCGATGCGTCTGGCAAGTTCAATCCAAGCCAGGATCGCGTAAAAGACTCATATTCGGTGGGACTGGGATTTACCTGTGTTGAAGCCATATTTACTCTGCCAGGTAAATAATCTCCTCTGCGTCATATCAATTCATTACTGCTTCTGATGAGCTAGCCCAAGTTATGTCTACTTGGAGTTTCATTTCATTGAAAAGGAAAAATTGAAAACTATCAACCCCGTATCGCTATCCTTATTAGTTGCGCTTATTCTTGCGTCCTGCAACTTGCCGGGTAACATTGTCTCACAAACTCAAACAGCCAACCAAAATCCAGCCGGTACGATTGTTGCGATGACAGTGCAGGGGATTCCCACCAGCACCCAAATAATTGGTTTTATCGTGACGAACATTGCCCCGACGAAGACGGCCTGGCCGATGTCCACACGTACCCCGCCTAATATTCCGGTTTGGTCAGCCTATAATTACACCTGTGAACTTGCAACCGGCGGAGGCGATATGACAATGCATCTTGGCTGGACTGACCGCTCCAATAGCGAAGAAGGCTATAAAGTCTATCGGGATGGATCGGTAATCGCGACCCTGGCGTCAAATTCCACATTTTATGTTGACGTCGCTTTTGTCGCCACGGGAAACTCACTCAGCTATTCAGTCGAAGCTTTCAATATGGATTGGCAGGTCATGTCTGACACGATTACTTATGGCTGCCAGTAAAGAAGAGGTACTTACATGTCCTAAGGAGTGGTCTCCAACGCAGGGAATCAGGAGATTTGATTGGATTTATGCCTGATCAGTGCTCTTTTTTATATAGTTCCTATCCCCCAAGTGGCGGAGTACAACACTCCCCGGCCGATGGATGCAGCCGCGGAGTGTTTGTCATATGATGAATGGAATGAAAAAATCAAATAAAGGAGATTTCAGTGCTGCAAACTTTTCTTATTCTGCTCGTAGTATTGGTTTTGATCGGCTATTTATAACTACAATTAACCTAAACCGCAAAATTTTAAAGGAGAAACATAATGAAGAAGTGCAATGATTTAATGACGAAAAGCCCGATCTACTGTCTGCCTGACGACACGGTATCTAAAGCGGCGGGATTAATGAAGAGCGAGAACATTGGCTCCATACCCGTTATCGAAAACGAGCAGACAAAAAAATTGGTCGGTATAGTGACTGATCGTGACCTCACTTTAAAGGTCGTGGCCAACATGTCCGATAACAAATCCACAAAAGTGGAGTCGGTGATGACCCGCAATGTAATCACCTGCCGTGCTGAAGATAATGTGCAGAAAGCGTTGGATGCGATGTCCAAGCATCAACTGCGCCGTATTCCCATCGTAGATGAGAATGACAGGATCCTGGGGATTATTGCCCAGGCGGATGTCGCGACCCGCAATGATCAACCAATAAGAACTGCCGCAATGGTGAAAGAAATTTCACAGCCTAAAAAAATATAACAGAATTTTATGCGTCACAATTCGCCCAATAAAGTTGTTTTGGCATTGATATTAATATCCCTATCTGCATGTAACGGAATGACCGTGACGCCATCCCAACAAGAGATGGGATTATTGTTAGCCACCTCGGCACTCAGCACGACAACTTGCGCTACATGTGCCCAGGCAACTCAGGCTGCCGCGCTGACCCAGGTGAAGAATAATGAGGCGGCAGCTACTGCTGAAATTATGCGCTCCAATGCGCAGGCAACCTTCGATTCAGCCAACGCAACCCTGGGCGTAGCTCAAACCCAGGCGCGAAATAATGCCAATTTATTAGCCGCGCAGATTGCAGCTACCGCAGAAGTTGCACGCGCTAATGCACAAGCGACTGTTAATTCAGCCGGATCAACACAAATCGCCGCAATGACCCAGTCGCAGTACAACCTGCAAAGTACGCAGGCAATGGGAACACAGCGTGCTGAAGGCATGATGACGGAGCAAATTAAAAACGACCTGGCTGCCAGTACTCAAACAGCCGTTGCCAACATGATCGCAACGCAAACGCAGGTTGCTGTCGCGACTTCACAGTGGTACACCGATCAGGCACGCCAACGAGAAGAGCAAAGACAAGGGCCTATTGATTTTCTATGGATGTGGTGTTTGCCAATGTTTATTGTGTTGTTCGCAGGCCTCGCCCTCTGGGGATTCTGGCGCTGGCTACGGATCCCACAAGCGAATCAACGTATTCTTGAAAGCCCTATCAACAAACTGCCAATGGCACACCATCCCCATGAAGATCCCTCGCAATATCTTGAAAGTGATTTTATCGATACTCGATATCAGCTCACAGATCCGGATGATCAGGTGGATCAATGGGTTGATGAAGTTAAGAGCCAGTTGTTAAGCAACGAGAAGAAGGATATAGATGACAATACAGACAATTGATCCACAACATTTTATTCAAAAAACACGGCGGATCAGAGCTCAAGTATCGACGATCCTGACAAGATGGGGGTTGCTCCCACGATTTAAACGTTGGCGATTAACACAGGATCCCGACACAGGGATGATCGTACTTTTTGGTGTGCTCAATAACAGATATATTGCCACGCACACCTCAATCCCGTTCAGCGATTACTTTGATCCACGCTTATTGCATGATCTCGCAAGTGAATTACAAATAGAGGTAATATCTTGCAATAGCGATGGCCTCCGCTATGCTTTTATTCTGGATCGTGGTCAACTCGAAAAATTACCGACGCATATAGACTTCCCTTTCATTGATAACGGCAAACTGTTGGTCAGGGTTGTTTACGGCGAGCGTCCACAACTTGAACCAACTCCACCCGTAGAAAGGGCCTCGATCTTTGATGACCGCACGTTCCTGCGTCAGGTTGCTGGGGCCTTTTTGAAGGTCTTTGACGATATTAAGCTTAAAGATGATGCCATCTTGCAGCTCGCTTCCCAAAATCCTCCCGAAATTGTGATTATAGACGAGGGTGAGTTTAATAAACGGGTAGTGGAACATGAAGCCAATCGGCAAAGGGTCAAGCGTGTTGGGGAGTTGCTCGACAAAACAAGCGGATGACTTCAACAACAATTGCTCCGTCGGTCTGCGAACCAATTGAATCTTCAATTCTATATTAATTAATGAACTATAAATTTTTTTAAGGAAAAAAGAATATGAAACTAAATTTGATCTTTATCGTTATGGATTTACTTATCCTGCTTGTTTATCCGCTCGTATTTGTAAACTTTAAACTTCAGCAGGCTTTAAAATCAATAAAGCATCTTTCAGGCGACCTGATTGCTGTTGGTAAATAAATCAATGTAATTATGGAAGATATTGAAAATTTCTGGTCGGTCAGGACGCAGTATTCTGCTGTTTGCTTCAAGTCACACTTTGCAAAAGCGCTCCAGAAATTATTGATCTATAAATGATCGGCAAGGGAAATTCCATGAAAACAAATGATAAAAACCACGTTTCCATATTAAAAAATATAGCCCATCGAGCTATGCTTGAACGAGATTTACTTCCTGATTTTTCGGCCGCGGCACTTGCTCAACTTGGACAGCTTCGGACCCCTTCAATAAAAGAAAATGGGACAGCCGAAGGTCCACATTCGATTCGAGATATGCGCAACCTTCTGTGGGCTTCGATTGATAACGATGACTCGCGCGACCTGGATCAACTTAGCGTTGCTGAATCATTGCCCGATGGTAAAGTGAAAATCCTGGTGGCAATAGCCGACGTAGACTCTTCCATCTTAAATGGATCAGCGATCGATCAACACGCGCGTCATAATACGACCTCGGTCTACACCTCAGCCGAGATATTCCCGATGCTGCCGGAAAAAGTTTCCACCGATATTACATCTTTAAATTTCAACGAGGATCGCCTTTCGGTTGTGGTGGAGATGCTGGTAAGCGCCGATGGAGCGATTGAAGATTCGAATATCTACAGAGCATGGGTACATAATTACGCAAAACTTGCATATAACAGTGTGGCTGACTGGTTGCAAAACAACGGGGTTGTTCCGGAAATGATTGTTGCAGTAAAAGGACTGGCTGAGAATCTGCAATTGCAGGATCAGGTAGCACAAAGGATGAAGAAAATCCGGCATATTAATGGAGCCCTTAGCTTTGAAACCATTGAAGCCAGACCGGTATTTGGTGGCGATCAAATCCACGCACTCGAAAAAGAAGAAAAGAATCGCGCCAAAGAACTCATTGAGGATTTCATGATCGCAGCGAATGGTGTAACTGCGCGCTATCTTTCGGCCAGAAAATACCCTTCAATCCGTCGTGTGGTACGCATGCC
>JANODZ010000543.1:0-2484 GCA_031412935.1 Anaerolineales bacterium | reverse complement strand
CCAAGGATTTTAGAAATCCTTAGGGTCTATTGCTCAACTCAAATAATTTAGAGCATGTCCTTGCGCCCAGCTAGATAATAAAAGGCGCGTGCGAGGGTGATAAGCAATAGCATGCCTGAAAATACTCCACTAAACACAATAAATAACCTGCGCCAATCTGAAAGGCGCAAATTGATCTCATCGCGGCTGGGCATGCGAATACGTTCATACAGACGTTGAACGATGTCCTTCGAAGGCGCAACCGGCCTTAAAGTTCCGGCTAAATGCGCCTCAAGAACTTCCAGGCCTTCAGCATCGATCGAGTACATTTTGGTTCGCTTTGCCATTCTCTTCCTTAATAATTACACAGGGTACAAGATCAACCCAACCGTACCCGGTCCAAGATTTGCCGCTATCGATATAGATAGCTCACTAATCATTATTTCTTTATGATTAAATTGTGTCTTTGCCTGTTCTAATAATCCTTGACCAGACTTCAGGTCGCGGGCATGTACTATTCCAAGATAAACGGGCTTATCACCAAACTCTTCCTTTGCTATTTCAATCACACGGTCCAATGAGGCTTTGCGCGTGCGAACTCGTTCAGCCATCTTTAACTCACCATCCCGCAGGATGGCAATCGGCTTAACATTCAACACAGAAGCCAGAGCGGCTTGCAGGGTTTTTACACGTCCGGACATTTTTGCATATTCAAGCGTATCGAGAGTGAGAATCACTCGTATCTGACTCTTGATATTCTCCAAATACTTTACGATCTCATCGATACTCTTGCCGGCACGCTCCAGCTTGCGCGCTTCACGGCACATCAAGCCAATTCCAAGGGAACCGACCGCTGAGTCAATTGAGATAATTTTGAACTCACCTTTCAACTCTTCAGCCGCAGAAAGTGAAGAGGCATACGTGCCGGATAATTTTGCAGTGATATGGATCGAAAGGATCGTATCCCCTTTTTGCGCGATCTTGCGATAGAATTCGACAAATTGATGCGGGGATGGTTGGGAAGTTTTTGGAATGCGCTTGGTTTCCTCCACCATTTTGTAGAAACCTTCGTTATCCAACTCCACACCCTGCAGGTATGATTTTTCTCCGAATAAAATATTCACCGGAATCGTATCAATCCCAAATTCCTTTTGCCATTCCGGGAGGATATCGGCCGCGCCGTCCGTTACAATTTTTAACATGGTTTACTCTCCTTCAAGATTAAGATTTTGGCCTTCCAATTGGTCGCGTAGAACCAATAGGGTACGATGATAAAGACTCTTGACGGCTCCTTCACTTCTTCCCATGATCGCGCCAATGTCTGCATTCGACATATTCTCGACAAACTTTAAAATTAACAGGTTCTGTCTCTCCGCGGGCAAGGTGCGGATCATTTTTAGCAAGGCCTCCTGCTCCTGCGAACGCACAAGGTTTTTCTCGGGATGACCACCTTTTGTCGGCAGAATGGGTAATTCATCAAGAGGAATTTCCTGCTTGCGGCTGCGGTCGCGGTGCCAATTCGCCACGAGATTATGCGCTATTCTATAAAGCCAGGCTGAGAATGGCACGCCTCGATCTGTGTAGTTAACGATATGCTTCATTGCCCGCTGAAAAACACGCGCGGTCAGATCTTCGGCATCGTGTACATTCCCTGTTCGATAATACACATAATTGAAGATGCGTTCCACATAACGCTCATAAAGCTGGCCGAATGCATCCCGGTCACCTTGTGCAGCGCGTATAAGAATTTCTTCCTCGTTATATTCCAGTTCCGGCAAGTTTAAAACCTTACCGGCGGGTTCTAGTTAAATAACACCGCCGGATTTGAGAAGTTGCACAAAGTATAACATGCACATTTCAGAATTCGTTTCAATACGCATTGATTAAGGATGACGCACCTGATTTAAGTTGATGTTGATTCTGTTCGCCGCCAAATTCCCGCTTATAGATTTTCCTGCAACAAACCCCTGAAATAAAGAAAATATTCCATTAACAGAACACACGTGCTATAATTGTTTCGCTCTTCATTCCTTCAAAAAGGTTAAATTATGTCAGCCAATGTCATTCGTGTCGTGGGCGCACGCGTTCACAATTTAAAAAATATTACAGTTGAAATTCCACGCGATAAGTTTGTGGTCATCACCGGCTTGTCAGGGTCGGGTAAATCTTCGCTGGCATTTGATACCATCTTTGCCGAAGGTCAGCGCCGCTACGTGGAGTCGCTCTCGGCATACGCGCGCCAGTTCATCGGTCAAATGGACAAGCCCGATGTGGATTATATCGACGGCCTCTCCCCCGCGGTTTCGATCGATCAGAAATCCACCTCGCATAATCCCCGTTCGACGGTGGGTACGGTTACCGAAATTTATGATTACATGCGTTTGCTGTTTGCGCGCGCGGGCATTCCCCATTGCCCCGAATGCGGACGTGAAGTGGTCAAACAGTCGGCGGAAGAAATCGTGGACAAGGTCGCGAAACTTCCGGAGGGTTCACGCATATTAATCC
>JANODZ010000542.1:0-6579 GCA_031412935.1 Anaerolineales bacterium | reverse complement strand
TCCATTCATCATCATTCATTTCAACCGTATGTTCCTGGGCGGGAAAACGTTTTGTTTCCACATCATCAAGATAATCAGTAAAAGCCTTATTCATCTGCGCATGGAAATTCGCATACTGCTTGACGAATTTCGGTGTGAAGCGGTCGAAGAGACCGAGCAGGTCATGCGTCACAAGCACTTGTCCGTCACAGCCTGCGCCGGCACCAATGCCAATGGTGGGAATGGATATTTGTTTTGAAATAGTTTCCGCCAAACGCGCAGGGACGGATTCAAGTACCAGGCTGAAGCATCCGGCTTCTTCAAGAATATGCGCATCTTCAAGCATCCGCTTTGCCGCAGAAGCAGTTTTACCCTGCGCGCGGAATCCGCCCAGCTGATGCACAGATTGCGGCGTGAGCCCAAGATGACCCATCACAGGAATCCCCGCGCCGACAATCGCGCGGACTGCATCCGCGCGCTCACGCCCGCCTTCGAGCTTGACCGCGTCCATGCCGGCTTGCTGTAAAAAGCGACCCGCATTTCTCAAAGCTTCTTCAGTTGAAATTTGATAGGACATGAACGGCATATCGCCGATGAGCATGGCGCTCTTTGCGCCGCGCGAAACCGCGCGCGCATGATGCAGCATTTCATCCATGGTAACGGGCAAAGTATTTTCGTAGCCCAATACCACCATCGCCAGCGAATCGCCGACGAGGATGGAATCAATACCAGCCTTGTCCATCGCCATCGCGGTGGGATAGTCATAGGCGGTTAACATGGTGATCGGCTCGCCGCGTTCCTTTTTCTGACGGAACGTAAGCGTGGTCACCTTCTTGCGCGAAGCGTGTGCCGTGCTGGTTGAAACAGGTGTAACTGTAGACATAGGTGGTACCCTCCGATAAAGGTAGAGTCCGCTTGCGCGCTGGTCCCCTGATATGCGCGCGATTTCGGTTTGATTGGTTTAACGCCGTCACGTTCATTTGGATACGCGCGGTAAGTGCATTATGACATAAAACGATATTTTTGGCTATCGCATCCCTTAAGATGAGATTAGGATTGAAAAGGATTTCTTACTGAGATAAAAATTCGGCATGAATAGAAACATTAAAAAGACTCAAAAACAATTCCCCCTTGACCAATCTCCCCGCATCGCATAGAATACCGACCAGTATGTACAACATTTTGCAAAACGCCTGTTTCAACTGTATGCCCATGACTCCTACCTCCCGGTTTAACCGTGAGATTTTTGTGCTTGGAAAGAAGTAGCCGAAACAACAGGTTCTCAGGACGCACAAACGCCTCACGCTTACAGCAACGTGGGGCGTTTTTATTTACCTCAATCCTGCCCCTTTCCCCTTACGGGCACATGTCTTAAAAGGAGAGGAGACTACGAAGGAGAAGATTATGCCAAAAAAAACACTTGTTATGAAATTCGGAGGGACCTCTGTCGGTTCGGCGGATGCGTTGGCAAAAGTGACTCAGATCGTAAAGGATGCGCGCGCAGAGTATCCACGCATGGTGGTGATCACTTCTGCGATGTCCGCGGTGACCAATTTATTGTTAGACTCCACCACGCTCGCTTCACAAGGGAAAGTTGATTCGCTTGCGAGGGTAGAATCCACGCTGAAGGAAAAACATTTTGCGATTGCAGATGTGTTGATCAAAGATGAAAAATTGCGCGAAAGGACGAAGCACGAAATCGAAGCGCTGATTCTTTCATTCGTGGATCTATGCAATGCAATTGCGGTTCTCGGCGAAGCCAGTCCGCGGGCGATGGACGCAGGGGCTTCCATCGGCGAACGGATGAGCGTGCGTTTGCTGGGCGCGGCGCTTGAAAGCGCGGGGGTCAATGCAAAGGCAATTGAATCTACTGAGTTCATCGTTACGAATGCACACTTTCAGAATGCGCATCCTGATTTCAAAGCTACAACCGAAAAGACAAGGCAGCGCTTAAATCCGCTTATGGATAAAGGAATTATTCCCGTAACAACAGGTTTTATCGGCGCCACACCTGATGGCGTAATTACAACCCTGGGGCGCGGCGGCAGCGATTACTCAGCCGCAATTATTGGTTCTGTTTTACCCGCCGATGAAGTCTGGATCTGGACAGACGTGGACGGCATTATGACCACGGATCCGCGTATTGTGAAGGAAGCCAAAACATTATCAGAAATTACCTATAGTGAAGTTGCAGAACTGGCATACTACGGAGCAAAAGTCATACATCCTAAAACCATCCGCCCGGTTGTCGAAGCGGGTATCGGATTGCGCATTTGCAATACATTCAACCCTACCCATCCTGGCACAAGGTTAATCGCGAATGTGCCTTCTGATCTACAAGCGCGTAATGGCCAGGTGATCAAGGCCGTCACCGCCATTCGGAATCAAAAACTGGTAACGATCGAGGGGCGCGGTATGCTGGGCGTCCCAGGTGTAGCGGCGCGTGCGTTTACTGCGGTTGCATCCACAGGCACAAGCGTTCCCCTGATCACGCAAGCGTCCTCAGAACAGTCCATTTGTTTTGCAGTTCCATCCGAATCTGCTTCACATATATTAACTACACTTCAAGCCGTTTTTGCCGCGGAGATTGCAGACGAGGATATTGACCGGGTCTGGATGACAGATGATATTGCGATCATTACGGCTGTGGGTGTCGGTACACGCAATACACCCGGGGTTGCAGGTCAGATATTCAGCAAACTTGGAAGCAATGGAATCAATGTGCTTGCAATTGCAATCGGTTCATCTGATGTGTCCATCAGCATGGTGGTTGAAACAAAAGATACGGAAAATGCGGTGAAAGCATTGCATGAATTGATCGTGAAATAATCGGTTGCAAGTTGCAGGTTGCAGGTTGGAAGGTTGAATGTTCTAACCATAAACCTACAACCTTCCAACCTTCCAACTTTCCAATAAAAATTATTCTCAAGGAGTTTTTATGAAACCCATCCCGGTGGCTGTACTCGGCGCGACAGGTTCCGTCGGCCAGCGATTTATCTCTTTGTTGGATAACCATCCATGGTTCAAGGTGGTTGCGCTGGCCGCATCTGACCGTTCAGCTGGACAGAAATATTCCCAAGCTGCCCACAGGGTCTTGGATACACCCATGCCTGAGTATGCACGGGAAATGCTCCTCGTTCCCGCAAGTACCGAAGCCGTGCAGGCCAAAATTGTTTTCTCTGCTTTACATACGGAAATTGCCAATGAACTTGAGCCGCAATTTGCACAGGCGGGCGCGGCGGTATGTTCGAATGCATCTTCGTATCGGCGCGGAGAGGATGTGCCGTTGCTGCTTCCTGAAATCAACGCGGATCATATTCAGCTGATCAAACAACAGCGCAAGAATCATGGCTGGAGCGGATGCATTGTCACAAATCCAAATTGCACCAGTACGGGTCTTACCATTGCGCTCAAAGTGTTGGATGACGCGTTTGGCGTAAAGAAAGTCTTCGCGGTCTCGCTGCAGGCGCTTTCGGGGGCGGGTTATCCTGGTGTCTCCTCGCTTGATATTATTGACAACATCATCCCCAACGTGGCGAATGGCGGTGAAGAGGAAAAGGTGGAGTGGGAGCCGCGCAAGATGCTCGGTAAATATATAGAAACGCTTGAGCCGCCATCATCGGCGGCGGGGACGCCGTCGAGAGCTGGAATTCAATTTGCGGATATAACATTCAGCGTCCACACAAATCGCGTGGCGGTGATTGACGGTCATACTGTGTGCGCGAGCGTGCAGCTTGCAAACCCTGTTGAACCTGAAGTTGCCATTCAGGCATTACGTGATTACGCCGCTCCGCTCTCAGCGAGAAATCTGCCTTCGACTCCGCAACCCATTATCAGCGTCAGAGAGGAAGCGGACCGTCCACAGCCAAGACTCGACCGATACACCGGAAAAGGCATGACGACGGTCATCGGCCGCGTGAGGCGTGATCCAATCCTCGATTTGAAATTTGTAGTGCTTTCTCACAACACGATTCGCGGCGCGGCGGGCGCATCCATCTACAATGCTGAATTACTGGTAAATGAAGGATTACTGTAGGTCACGCTTGAAGCGTGACGTCACGTTACAAACATGACCTACAAAACACTTGACACATCTTAATTCACTGTGATATAAACTTGCACTAATAACAATTGAATAACTCGCTCTTATCCAGAGAGGTGGAGGGACCGGCCCTTTGAAACCTCGGCAACCAAACCAAAATTATGGTGCCAATTCCGCAAGTAAGAATAGCTTATGGCTGTTCGTATCTGGAAGATAAGATGATGGTGTAATCGTATGCCTCTTCTTTAACTTCCGGAAGAGGTATTTTATTTTCCCTAAAGGAATAATAAAACTCTTCCGGGGGCGGGTAAAACCCATTTCAGTTGTAGAGGAGAACGACCATGTCCACCATCAAAGATCGCAAGTTAGGTTTTGCCACCCGTGAACTTCATGCGGGTTATTCCCCCGACCCGACTACGGGCAGTCGCGCGGTGCCGTTGTATCAAACAACGAGCTATCAATTCAAAAGCACGGAACACGCCGCCAATTTATTCGCGCTCAAAGAACTGGGAAATATTTACACGCGCCTGATGAACCCCACGACTGATGTGCTGGAACAGCGCATCGCATCACTCGAAGGCGGAGTGGCTGCATTAGCGGCGAGTTCGGGTCATGCGGCACAGGCACAGGCAATTTTCACCTTGTGCAGTGCAGGCGACCATATCGTTTCGTCATCGCGTTTGTATGGTGGCACGTACAATCAATTTAAGTACACGCTTCCCAAGCTCGGCATTGAAGTCACATTCGTTGACCCAACTGACCCGAAGAATTTTGAAGCGGCGATTCAGCCCAATACAAAGATTCTCTACGGCGAAACATTGGGCAACCCTGACATTGCCGTCTTCCCTTTTGAAGAAGTTGCCGAGATCGCAAAAAAACACAAACTCGTTTTGTTCATTGACAATACGTTTGCCACGCCGTATCTCTTCCGCCCGTTTGAATGGGGCGCGCATATCATCACGCACAGCACCACCAAATTCATCGGCGGACACGGCACCACCATCGGCGGCATCATTGTCGACGGCGGTAATTATGACTGGACCAGCGGCAAGTTTGATAATTTCACCACACCCGATCCCTCCTATCATGGATTGGTTTACGCAGATTTACTTGGCGCTGGCCTGCCTCCGTTCGCGATCAAAGCGCGCGTACAAGTATTACGCGATATCGGCGGATGCCAGGCTCCGTTCAATTCATGGCAGACCCTGCAAGGTGTCGAAACCTTAAGCCTGCGCATGGATCGTCACGTGCAGAACGCGCAAGCCGTTGCAGAATATCTTGAGAAGCATCCCAAAGTAAGCTGGGTCAAATATCCTGGTCTCAAGAGTCACCCCGATTACGCGCGCGCGAAAAAATATTTACCCAAAGGCGCAGGCGCGATCCTCGGCTTCGGAATCAAAGGCGGCGTGGAAGCAGGCAGGAAATTCATCGAAAGCCTGCAACTCTTCAGCCACCTTGCCAATGTGGGCGATGCAAAGAGTCTTGCTATTCATCCTGCCACCACCACCCACAGTCAGCTCAATGCTGAGCAGCAGATCAGCGCTGGTGTCAGCCCCGATTTCATCCGCTTGAGTGTGGGTCTCGAAGACTTCGAAGACATCAAGTGGGATCTGGAGCAAGCGCTTTCCTAAATGATGAATTCAGAATTATGAAGGATGAATTTTTTTCCTTGTCCTTCCTTCATCCTTTATCCTTCATACTTCATACTTTCCTCTTATGCCTGTAAAAATTCCCTCCACGCTTCCCGCGCGCGCCATTCTTGAGAACGAAAATGTTTTCATCATGGATGAAGAACGCGCACTTGAACAGGACATTCGTCCACTTCAAGTGGCGATCTTGAATCTTATGCCGACCAAGATCGCCACTGAAACGCAAATTTTGCGCCTGCTTTCCAATTCCGCGCTGCAGGTGGAGATCACATTACTTCACACGGCCACATACGAATCAAAGCACACCGACGCCGAGCATTTGCTCAATCACTACGTTACCTTTGAGGAAATAAAAAATAAAAAGTTCGACGGCCTGATCATTACCGGCGCGCCGATCGAGCAATTGCCTTTCGAAGAAGTTGATTATTGGAAGGAGCTGACCGAGATCATCGATTGGGCTGAGACCCATGTAGAATCAAATTTTTATATTTGCTGGGGCGCGCAAGCCGCGCTTTATCATAAATATGGTGTTCCAAAATATGACCTGCCTCACAAGATGTTCGGCGTTTATGAGCATCGCATTCTTTCTTCGACCGAGAACCTGCTGCGCGGATTCGACGACATTTTCCTGGCCCCGCATTCGCGTCATACCGAGATCCGCCGCGTGGATGTTGAGAAGGTCGAAGAGATACAGATCCTGGCCGAATCTGATGAAGCCGGCATCTATATCGTCAGTTCAAAAGATGGGCGTCATCTCTTTATCACGGGTCACTCTGAATATGATCCGTTCACACTCAAAGCCGAATACGACCGTGATGTAAATAAGGGACTTTCCATTCACGTCCCGCAAAATTATTATCCAAAGGATGACCCGAGCCAGACACCCAACGTCCGCTGGCGCGGGCATGC
>JANODZ010000541.1:0-2545 GCA_031412935.1 Anaerolineales bacterium | reverse complement strand
CCAAAGAAGCTGACACCTACATCAATCAATATTGCCCATATTGAGGATGGAGCTTTTCCTTCTGGCAAATTTCCCTACTTTTCCACGCGCCTCAGATCGAGGTCATGAAAATCAAAGCTAAAATCAATATTGGGCGATATCCCTTTCATTTTTATGCTTTGGGCCTTCCCTTCCTCATCCAATGAAAAAATAGCGAAGGCGTCGCAGTTCATATCTTGGTATTCCCACTTTATCGCAAAGGCATTGGCTTTGTAATAGCTCATCGGGCCATTGAGCTTTGGGGAGCGCAACGATCTAAACCAGAGTTGGTTATCTTTCAAGGATATTTCAATTTCCCCAAACCATTTGTCTTTATACGTTCCGATGAAATCTTCTTTTTTAATGGAAGATGCATCTGCATTTTTAACGGTTTCCCACACCTTGGCAACCACCTCATTGCCCGTGTCTTCTTGTGATTTGAAATAGCCGTAGTATTTATCGACCCAACCAAAGTCTTTCAACCCCAAATAACTATCGAGGATGGTCTGGCTTACTGCCGAGAACAGTCCGGCGCCACCACTTTCAGTATTGGTCAAAATAACGATGCCCAGGTTGAGATCGGGCACCATGCTTACGATGGAGAGCATTCCGGGCAAGCCCCCGGTGTGCGATACACTCAAATTGCCTTTGACATCCGATAGTTCCCAGCCCAAGCCATATCCCCTAAAATGAGAATTATACCGTGGGTTAGGGCTGGCGTATTCAACCGTATGTATCCTCCACATTTCGGCTTGGCTTTCCGCCGAAAAAAGCTGCTTCTGTGCATCTTTCCCGTATTTGCCACCTTGTAATTGAACCAGCATCCAGTTGCACATATCATCAACATTCGATACAATGCCCCCCGCCGCGTTGTTGACCATGTCGCCAAAGTGGGCGATGGGTTTTATCTTCCCCGATGCGGTCGTGTGTGGCGTGGCCAAACTGGCCATGTCTTTCATGTGCTTTATCGAAGCGTGTGAATTGTCCATCTGTAGTGGCACAAGGATCCTTGATTGCACAAATTCTTCATAGCTAAGCCCACTCACCCTGGCGATGACTTCCCCCGCTACGATATAGAGTTGGTTGTCGTAATCGAACTGGGTGCGGAACCCCGAAACGGGTTCAAAATATTGGAAACAGGAAACGACGTCTTTTATGGTAAAGTCCGAACCGCTCGGGAAAAGCATCAGGTCGCCAACGCCCAGCCCAAGTCCGCTGCGATGCGTCAACAAATCTTGGAGGGTGAAATTTTCGGTCACATAATCGTTGTACATCCTGAATTCGGGGATGTAGGCTTTCACTTTATCGCTCCACGACACGTAGCCTTCCTCCACCAACATGGCGAGTGCCGCTGAGGTAAACGCTTTACTATTGGAGGCAATGGCAAAATTGGTGTTTTCGTCAACGGGCTGTTTGTTATCGACAGATTTAACTCCAAAGCCTTTTTTATAGATGATTTTGCCATCTTTCACCATCGCAACGGCTGCGCCCGCCACGTTAAATTTCTGCATCGACATTTCAATAAGTGCATCGACTTCTTTGGCGGTCAATTGCCCAAAGGCAGTCTGGCCTATCAGAAGGATGCACAGCACCGATAGGCTTAGGATTGATTTCGATTTGTTCATAGATGTTTTGTTAAGGTGATATAAAAAATGCGTGATGCAAGCGACGATCCACGCCGCTCCAGGGCATCTTCGAGGCGCGCTGGATCTTCGCGCAAGATGTGCCCGCATTCGGGACGCAGGAGATCTGCGCGACGCACACCATCGAGCAGGGCGCGCGACTCTTCGAACTCGGGTCGCACACTCACGTGCGTGGCGTGCGCTGGCGCACCTGGGCGCCGCCCAACACGCCGTGTCAACCGGGCTGCCCGACGCCATACCAGGCAAACCCGCTCTTCAAGCTGTGTCAGCCGGATCCCGATCTGCCGCCCTGCGTCGGTCCGCGGCCGGACGCGCCGCTCTACTTCAGCAGCGACTACTCCGATCCGCTGCAACTCGGCTTTGATCCGCCGCTCGCATACGACGATCCGGACATCGAAGACCGCACGTTCCTGTTCTGCTCTCGCTACGACAACGGCTCGGGGCCGGGCTCTCCGCCGGTGAAGCTGCGCTCGGAAGCTCCGTACCCGCCCGACACCGCGGGCTATTCGGGGGCGATCCTCAACGCGGTCGGCGTCGGCGGCCCGTGTCCGAAGAAGGTCACGAGCTGCGTGGACGGGCCGAACAAGGGCCTCGTTTGCGGCACCAACACGACGTTGAACCACGCCTTCTGCGGCGATCCCGCACTCGAACTCTGCGATGCGTGCCCGGCGCGCGGCGGTGTCACGACCTCGGACGAGATGTTCATCCTGCTCGGCAGCTATTTCGTCCCAGCGCCCGAGCCGGATGCCGCGTGGCTCGGCGGCGTCGCGATCGCTGCACTCGCGCTGCGGAAACTGCGCCGAAGGCGGTAGGCGAGCGACACGCCTCGTAGGGCGGACCCGACGCCGGAGAATCATCGTGGGCCAGCGCAACGGTGAGGAACG
>JANODZ010000540.1:0-6648 GCA_031412935.1 Anaerolineales bacterium | reverse complement strand
CTTTATGTGATGCACGATCCGCCCCGCTTCAGCCATGCCCGAAGCGGAAATGATAATCATCGGCTCCTTGCGCTCGTTCAAGGCTTTGGATTCCTCAACCGACTTCACATAGGTCAGCATCTTGAAATCAAGCGCGGGGTGGCGCGATTCCATCACAAATTGGCGCGTTTCTTCATCGAAACATTCAGGGTGATTCTTGAAAACTTGTGTTGCGTTTACCGCCAGCGGACTATCCACATAGACAGGCACAAGCGGAACATCGCCAGCCTGCATCATTTGATTTAAATTAAAAACCAACTCCTGCGTGCGTCCAACCGCAAAGGCCGGCACGATCACTTTTCCGCCGCGCTCAACTGTACGTTTGACTACATCACGAAATTCGGCGTAGGCATTCAGAGGGTCTTTGTGCGGCTTATCGCCATAGGTCGATTCCATGATCATATAATCAACGGCTTCAGGCAAAACCGGGTCGCGCAATAACGGTAGATTATATCTGCCAATATCGCCGGAAAACCAAAAGCGGATTTTCCTGCCCTTCTCTTCGATTTCAAGTGACACGCCCGCAGCGCCGAGGATATGCCCTGCTTCATAAAAGCGCGCGATCACACCCGGGATGGGTTCAAAAGCCTCAACATAATCCACGCCTTTAAACATACCTGCAACCTCTTCAGCGTCCTGTTCGGTATACAAAGGCTCAATCGGCGCTTCGCCGCGTTGGGCGCGTTTCTTATTCACAAATACTGCATCGGATTCTTGAATGCGCCCCGAGTCGCGGATCATCAAACTTCCCAACTCAGCTGTCGCGCGCGTGGCATAGATCATTCCTTCATAGCCTTGCTTTGTCAGGTTTGGTAAATTACCCGCATGGTCTATATGTGCATGGGAGAGAATCACCGCGTCTACTTTACGCGGGTCATATTTGAAGTTCAGGTTGCGCTCATAGGTATCCACGCGTCTGCCTTGATACAAGCCGCAATCTAAAAGCAGGAGCGATCCGTTGATCTCCAACAAATGCTGGCTGCCCGTTACCGTATGCGCCGCGCCATGAAAATTAATTCGCATTTTTAACTCCAAGCACTTTTAAGATCTCTGCGCCATATTTCTCCACACGTGAAGGCGTTTCCTTCATTATGGATTTTAATTCATTCACATCCTTCGGCGGATTTTCCGCAATGGCCGACAAATAGGGTTTCGGCAGGATGACATCTGACTCAACGCCGATTTCCAGCCCGAGGTTTTTTCGCCATAATTTTAATTTTTCCAAGCGACGAAGAAACGCGTCATCCTTCGCCTCAGCCTGTTTCCGTTCAACAAGCTTAGCATCCATCCCATGGCGGATTGCTGTTAAAACCCCGGCTCCCCACAGGTTGATCTGCTTTTCGCTCAAGCCCGAGGCAGAAAGGTCAACTTTTTCTTGAGCTTGAGTCTTGGCCAACATAATTAGCGCGTCATCCTTAATAACCTTATAAAGTGGACGGTTCAATCTTTCCGCTTCGGTATCGCGCCATTTGCACAATTTTGCCAGAATCGTCAGATCGCGCAAAGAAATATCCTTACGCCCCGAAAATCGTTCCCATGATTCACCATTTCCTTTTTGCTTTAGTTCATCCACAAGGCACGCGCGGACGAAATCCTCTTTTGCAAATTCAAGGCGTCCTTTTTCGCGCAACTCCTTTTCGAGGACATCCCGCAGATCAAACAAATAGTGGGTATCCAGGCAGGCATACTGGATCTGTTCTTTTGTCAGCGGGCGCGCTGCCCAATCCGCTTTTTGATGCCGTTTATCTGTTTGAATCTTAAACTTATCGCCGAGTAATCGATCCAGGCCCACCGCCGCGTACCCCAATATGCGCGCAGCCTGCATCGTATCAAACAGATTCGTAAATGAGAAATTAAAATCCCTTCGCAGACAGACCAGGTCATATTCTGCGGCGTGGAAAACTTTTTCCACGCCGGGGTTTGAGAAAATCGGCGCAATTAAACTCAAATCCTTCAATACAAGCGGATCGATCAAATAATCCACACTGGTTGATGAAATTTGAATTAAACATACCTGTTCACGAAAGGCATGCAAACTATTTGATTCGGTATCGACTGCCACACGACTTTGCGTGACAAGGTCATCCATCATATTCTGCAATAATTGCTTTGAATTTACCCAGACAGGGGGTGGTAAAATTTTAGACATATCAGTCGATTATAAACCTTTCATGCGTTTGTCAGATTGACAATTTGACATACGAATTTTCGAAATCTGAAATTATTTTTCAAGTTCTTTTTCCATGACAATGCCGTCTTCACCATCGTTATAATAATTATTCCAGGTTTCGGCTGTTGTATAGCCTTCTTTTTCATACATTGAGATCGCAACATGGTTTGATTTCCGCACCGTGAGGCGTATGCGCGGCACGCCGAGTTTATTTTCACAGACATGGAGCAATGCACGTCCGATGCCGCGCCGCCTGAAGCGAGGATCCACTGCCAGGGTGGCGATCCAGCCCCACCCGTCGCGCGGATGCGGATCTCCAGCTACAAATCCAACCATTTGGCCATCCTCAATCGCCTTCAGCCGAATCACATCAGAAAAGGTCAAAACCGCGATCAGGTCAAATAGGGGCCAGGCATCTTTCCCAAAACTTTCCTGTTCAAGTTTACGAAGAGCGTTAAGATCAATGAAGGATGCTTTGATGATTTCCATAAACAATAAGACCTCCCTGCCGGGAGGCCTTATTGTATTACAGAAACCGTTTTACTTCTTGGAATCTTTTCCGAGGAAGTTATCCAGCATGCTGGTGAATTCCATTGGGAAGATGAACTTGGTGGATGGGCTTGAGCCAATGGATTTGAGCGCTTCAAAATACTGCAGGGTCATTGTCTTTTGGTCCACGGTTTTTGCTGCATTAAAAATTTTCTCCAAAGCAACTGCAAAACCTTCCGCGCGTAATGCCTGAGATTGCTTATCACCTTCTGCGCGCAGGATATTCGATTGTCTCTCGCCATCTGCAGTCAGAATTGCAGCCTGCTTTGTACCTTCAGCACGGTTCTTTGCGGCTTCCTGGTCACCCATGGATTCGGTCACGAGCGCACGGCGAACACGTTCTGCTGTCATCTGGCGATTCATCGCTTCCTGAACATCACGCGGCGGGACGATCTCCCGAATTTCGACGTTTGTAACTTTTACGCCCCAGCGCCCTGTTACTTCATCAAGGCGGGTGCGGAGCATGGTGTTGATATGTTCACGTTGGGACAATACATCGTCCAATGCGATACCGCCGATCACTGCGCGTAAGGTGGTTGCCGCTATACCCGCGGCGGCGAGTTCAAAATTACCCACCTGCAAAACCGATTCGGCCGGCTCTAAAACTTTGAAGTACCACAAAAAGTCAATCGAGATCGGCGCGTTATCTTTGGTGATCGAAGTTTGTTGGGGAATTTCGCGCACTTGTTCGCGCAGGTCTGCTTTTACGCCACGGTCAATGACGGGAATGAGCAGAACAACCCCAGGTCCTTTTGTGCCGATACAACGTCCGAGACGAAATACGACCAGACGCTGATATTCAGGCACAATCCGAATTGCATTGGCAAGAAAAATAATACCAATAATCAGAATCGCGCCAATAAAACACGGTATAGATCCAAGCAGCCATTCCATATGAATTTCTCCTTATTTTGAATAATTATCCAGGATTTCTTTTTCAACGACGAGGGTAAAACCCTCGCGACGAACCACACGAATAGAACTGCCAATGGGAATTGGCTTGTCGCTTCTGGCAGACCACATCTCCCCGGCGACATATACGCTTCCTTCATCATGAATTTTTGATTTGGCTTCACCGCTTAAGCCCACCAGCGTTTCAAGATCGTGCACCGGGCGCACCCTTGCCGCCTGAGTTGTTTTTTGCACGACGATCCACAAAAAGACAGTCATTAGTCCTGATGCAACAAACGCTACGAACGGATTAACGGCGGGTTTCCAACCATCCACCGCAAACAGAAAGACCGAACCTAATACCAGCAGAAGAATGGAAAACCCGAGATATAGCTCGCGTTTTGGTTTTTGGATGGAATAGACGAAAGGCGCAATACTCAATCCAAGTAAAACGGTTGCCCACCAATTAAAGGACAGGTTGTAAATTGCATACCCCGCCAATGCGAGGCAAAAAAATGCGCCTAATTCAAACAGTCCTGTGCCCGGCGTTATAATCGCCATCAAGCCAAGCAAAATGCCGCCCAACAGGATCAGGTAAGCTACATTCGGTTCAAGTAGGAAATCCATTGTGCCTCCATTTGATTATACAACAATAATGGGTTTATTCACTTTCACATACGTCGGCATGTCCGCAAAAGTTGTATAAAATAACCATTCTGCAGGTTGTATAATTAGAAAGATAAATTCATTCATATCGGAGCCGCAGTGAAATTTCAAAAAATATGCATCATCGGACTTGGTTATATCGGACTGCCGACAGCCTCCACTTTTGCTGCCCACGGACTTAAAGTTCTTGGTGTGGATATCAGCCAACATATAATTGATACCCTCAACCAAGGCGAAATCCATATTCATGAGCCTGGTCTGCATGACGAGGTAAAAAAAGCGATTCAATCTGGAAACTTTAAAGCATCGCTCAAAGCGGAGGAAGCGGATGCATTTATTATTGCTGTCCCGACCCCTTTTCAAGAAAATAAATTCGGCGAAGACAACGGTCTGACCTACAAGCTGGCGGATATGCGCTCCGTGATTTCTGCCGCTGAATCAATTGTGCCATTTTTGAGGAAAGGGAACCTGGTTGTGCTCGAGTCAACTTCCCCGCCGCGAACTACAGTGGATTTGGTAATGCCGATCCTCGCCCGTTCCGGACTTGAAGCCGGGCGCGACTTTCATCTGGCTTATTCACCCGAACGCGTTTTGCCCGGACAAATTTTACGCGAATTGATCGAGAACGCCCGTGTCATCGGCGGCGTGACTCCGGAGTCTGCACAGGCGGGGCGCGATCTTTATGCAACCTTTGTCACGGGACAAATCGTCCAAACCGACGCGACCACCGCTGAAATGGTCAAGTTAATGGAGAATACCTATCGGGACGTAAATATTGCAATCGCCAATGAGTTCTCCCGCCTCGCTGATAATTTTGGCGTGGATGTGTGGGAGGCCATCTCGCTTGCAAATCTGCATCCGCGCGTAAATATTCTCAACCCGGGTCCCGGCGTCGGCGGACATTGCATCAGTGTGGACCCGTGGTTCTTGGTTGAAGCCGCGCCAGAGCTGACGCCGCTCATCTATCATTCCCGTCAAGTTAATGATGCACAACCGAATTTTGTAATGGAAACCATCAAGCGCGCGCTAGGGTCGCTTAACGAAAAGAGGATTGCCGTGCTCGGGCTGGCTTACAAACCTGACGTGGATGACTTGCGTGAAAGCCCCGCCAATGAGGTGGTGCATCTGCTTCAAAAAGAAGGCGCAGAAGTTAAAGCCTGGGAGCCTTTCAAACCTGATGCAAATCTGCCGGGCATTCGCATGGCCTCATCACTTGAAGACGCGATAAAAGATGCCGAAGCAATCGTTTTGCTGGTAAAGCATACTGAGTTCGGTCAATTTATTCCAGAAGAAATTGCAACGAAAACTAATGCGCGGATTATGATCGATACCGTCAATGGCTGGGATCGTAAGGCGTGGAAAAAGAGCGGCTTCCAATTCTTCCGTCTCGGCGATGGTAAATCTAAAACTTAAATTTTTTGGCAGGTAAACACGAATACAAGGAAAGCCGGCCAGTGAATAAATTTTACGCTCGCCCGTGTGTATGACATAAATACTGCCTTGTTTTCATCATTCATCCCTTTATGAAAATTCTCACCGTATTCGGAACACGACCAGAAGCCGTGAAAATGGCGCCTATTGTAAAACTACTTGCTCAAACGGCAGGTTTGGAATCGCGCGTTTGCGTCACAGCCCAACATCGTCAAATGCTTGATCAAGTATTGGGATTATTTGAAATCAAGCCTGATTATGATCTGGACTTAATGCGCGAAGACCAATCTCTGGCACAACTTAGCGCAAATATCTTTACGCATCTCGACCCCGTTCTCGAGGATTTTAATCCGGACTGGGTATTGGCGGTTGGCGATACAACGACGGTTGTCACCACTTCTTTATTAGCCTTCTACCGGCGGATTAAATTCGGTCATGTTGAAGCTGGTTTGCGGACTCACGACAAGTGGCATCCCTTCCCGGAAGAAATCAATCGCCGCCTGGCGACCGTCACTGCGGATTTACATTTTGCACCCACTGAATGGTCAAGGAAGAATTTATTGCGTGAAGGAATTAGTGAAAACATCATCAAAGTTACGGGCAATACTGTAATTGACGCACTGCAATATGTTTCCAAGCAGACTGAACCTGCTGAAATTACTCAACTGATTAATACCAGGCTTAAAACCAGGAAACTAATTCTTGTCACAGCGCATCGCCGCGAAAATTTTGGACAACCCATGGAAGATATATGCCATGCTCTGATCGAATTGGCCAAACGCGGCGACATCGAAATCGTTTACCCTGTGCATTTAAACCCAAATGTACAGGAGCCTGTCAACAGGCTGTTGAAAGCTGTGGAACACATTACTTTGCTTCAGCCATTGGACTATCTCCCCCTT
>JANODZ010000539.1:0-1688 GCA_031412935.1 Anaerolineales bacterium | reverse complement strand
CGCACGCAAGGCTTCAATGATCTGCTCGTCGGCCTTGCCTCTGCCACTGGTAGTTTAGGAAGTGGATTCATCTTCGCCGCGCTCGGATACAACACGATGGCATTTATCAGCGCCGCAGTCGCCATCATCCCTTTGATATTCGCATCCTTGTGGACCTGGAAGCAGATTCGAAAAACCCCGGACTTGGCTTAATAAAAAAAGTATAGCGAAACCATTGTCTCGCTCTACTTAAAATTCATCTTACTACTTGATCTTCGATTTGCCTTTCATGCCCGCGGCTTTTGCCTTTGCCTTTGCCGTGGGACGAGTTCCGCTTTGCAGATGATTCCCCATCATATTAAATGCTGCGTTTAAGCTCTCTGCAGCGGCGGCTTGATCAAGGCCGGTCTTGGCTGAGATTTCTTTCACCATGCCGCTATTTTGCAACATGTTTGAATCGACCCTGCCTGAACCAATTTGCTGAAGCATGTCATCCAGGTTAAACGAATTTGAATCGCGTCCTGAAGTGGGGTGATGTGCTAAAAGTTTATGCGCTACAAATGAAACCACAATCATGGCGATCTCAGGTGAGATATTGGCTTTTTTTGCAAGGGGTGTCACAAAGGGTTTGAGCAGCATCATAATAGGATCATTCGCTGGAGACCCGCCTTGGCCGCCACCCATAACAGTTTCCAGCAGACCCATCATGTTACCCAAGCCGCCAGATTGTTGCGAAGGGTTATTTTGTGGCTGTTGATCTGCGCTTCCCATTACTGTGCCTAACAAGTTGACCAAACTCCCAGCCATATCTCCGCCAGATTGCTGCGAAGAGCCGCCCCTTTGTGGCTGTCCGCCGCCGAGCAAGCCGCTTATCAAACTTGCCATTGGGTCAGCAGAATTGGATGAGCCGCCCTGTTGGCGGGAATTGACAAGTTCTTTAAGAATATCTTCCATAGACATAAGGTTTTCTCCACGTAAAGCCAGCATAAAGATATGCGTGCTCAATTAAAAAATGACAACAAAAAGCAAGGCGCAATTTGCCCCACGCTTTTATATAACAGGGTTATTCCGAACTCTCGGATTTTGCAATCTTGCTTTTAGCAACGGCACTTTCTTTCGGTGTGCTTTCTTTAGCCACGCTTTCTTTAGGAGCGCTTTCCTTTTCTTCCTTATCGGCTTTTTTGGTATTGGAAGAATCTCCCGAGGCTGATTTGTGGTCTGTTGCGTAAAAGCCAGAGCCTTTGAAAATAATCTTGGTCGATGTGATAACCTTTTTGAGCGCCTTCTTACGGCACTCGGGGCAGGTTTTTAAGGGGATGTCTGTGAAGGATTGGTGGCGCTCAAACTGGACGCCACAGGCCTCACAACGATAAGTATAGATCGGCATTTATTTTTCTCCTTGCATCTGTTCGAGATTATAGCGCGGTTGACAGGGCCGGGCAAGTCTCTGACGCGTCATGTTATAATTTTCTAACAAAAGTGAAAGCATAAATGACTATCACCTGAATTATGGAGTACATCATGCTGAAAATCGAGATTATTTACTGTGCCGTTTGACATTATACCGGTCGGGCCGTGAGCCTGATGGATGAATTGTTAAAGCATTACGAGACTGACATCGAATCATTGGCGCTTGTTCCGTCGGACGGGGGCAGGTTCGAGGTCAGCGTGAACGGACAGTTGGTCTTCTCAAAGTTAGATCAGAAACG
>JANODZ010000538.1:0-6383 GCA_031412935.1 Anaerolineales bacterium | reverse complement strand
CAAACATTTCTCCGGTCCGGCGCGTGTCTTCGAGCGTGAAGAGGATGCGATGAAAGCTGTCACCGATAATAAAATTGTATCCGGTGATGTGGTTGTCATCCGCTATGAAGGCCCGAAGGGTGGGCCGGGAATGCGGGAAATGCTTGGGGTTACCGCAGCAATTGCGGGCGCAGGTTTGAGCGATCACGTTGCCTTATTGACCGATGGACGTTTCTCAGGCGCCACACGCGGCATCTCAGTCGGCCATATTTCTCCCGAAGCGTTTGTCGGCGGGATGATCGCTTACGTCAAAGACGATGACACGATCACGATCGATGTAGATAAGCGCGAACTACGCGTGGATATATCCAAGGGTGAATTGACCAAACGCAAAAAGGGCTGGCAGGCGCCGGAGCCGCGTTATAAACGAGGCGTGATGGCAAAATATGCGCGCGATGTGTCGACTGCATCTGAAGGTGCGATTACGAGTTGAAAAAGTTGAAGGTTTGAAAGTTGAAGGTTGAAGGTTGCGCGATTTTCAACCTGTAAACCTTCAACCCAAAGGAGAAATAATGAAAAAAGCAGGCGCAGAAATTTTATGGGAATGTTTGATACGCGAGGGCGTGGAAGTGGTCTTCGGTTATCCCGGCGGCGCGAACATGCCGATCTACGATGCGATGCTGAGCTATCCGGTGCATCATGTGTTAGTGAGGCATGAACAGGGCGCCGCACACATGGCAGATGGATATGCGCGCGCTTCCGGGAAAGTTGGTGTGGCCATGGCAACCTCCGGCCCAGGTGCAACAAATTTGGTAACGGGTATTTGTACCGCGATGATGGACTCCGTTCCTGTTGTGTTCATTACGGGGCAGGTTGCCGCGCATTTGATCGGTGGTGATGCTTTTCAGGAAACAGATGTCACGGGAATTACCTTGCCCATCACAAAGCATAATTATCTCGTCACTCGCGTAGATCAAATTGCAGAAGTTGTCCGTGAGGCATTTTATATCGCGCGCAGCGGCCGCCCAGGGCCGGTCTTGATCGATATCTGCAAGAATGCGCAGGTCGAGCAGTGCGAGTTTGTTTACCCGCAAGATGTGAAATTACCCGGTTATCAACCTGTTGGACATGCCCCGAAGGATTCACTCGAACACGCGGTGAAATTAATCGAGAAGGCGCAGCGTCCGATCATCTTATGCGGACATGGTGTCTTGATGTCTCATGCTGAAGAAGTGTTGATGAGCTTTGCAGTCAAAACGCAGACTCCGGTTGCCAGTACATTGCTTGGGCTCGGCGCATTCCCGGCTTCACATGAATTGAGCCTCGGCATGATGGGTATGCATGGCGAAGTCCACACCAACAATGCGATCCAGAATTCTGATTTGATTCTTGCCTTTGGCATGCGCTTCGATGACCGCGTAACCGGCACCTTGAAAACCTATGCGCCGCACGCGAAGAAAATCCATATTGAAATTGATCCTTCGGAAGTTCATAAAAATGTATTCGTCGATGTTCCGCTCGTTGGAGATCTAAAAACTGTTTTATCTGATCTTGTTCCATTGGTGGATGAATACGATCATGATGAATGGAAAAAGCAGATCAACGATTGGAAAGCCGAAGCCGATAAGCGCAGCATTATGAATTGGCCGGATGACAGCAAGTTATATGTGCCGCATGTGATCGCTGATATATGGAAGGCAACCGGCGGCGGCGCGATCATAACCACGGATGTCGGTCAACACCAAATGTGGGCGGCGCAATATTATGCATTGGATAAACCGAATCGCTGGCTCACTTCAGGCGGAGCGGGCACAATGGGATTTGGCCTGCCATCTGCGATCGGGGCGTGGTTCGCAAATAAAGATCAGGAGATTTGGGCTGTTGCTGGCGATGGTGGATTTCAAATGACCGCCGCGGAATTGACCACGGCTGTGCAAGAAGGTGCGAACGTGAAGGTCGCGATCATGAACAATAGTTTCCTCGGCATGGTGCGTCAGTGGCAGGAATTTTTCTTCGAGAAGCGCTACTCGGCGGTGAATATGCTCTCGCCCGATTTTGTAAAACTTGCCGATGCACACGGCGTCCCTGCCAGGCGGGTCACGAAACGCGAAGAAGTAAATGAGGCTATTGAATGGGCGCGCAAGACTCCAGGTCCCGTGGTGCTTGAATTCGTCGTGGAGCAGGAAGACGCAGTCTACCCGATGGTCCCCGCAGGCGCGGCTTTGGATCAGATGATACAGAGGCCAATAAGATAATACCGTCATTGCGAGGGCGCTTTTTGCCCGAAGCAATCTCCAACATAATAAGGAGATTGTTTCGTCGGGAAGTACACCCTCCTCGCAATGACGGCAAAGAGGAAAACATGAACTACACTTTCATAGCATTGGTAGAAAATAAACCTGGCGTCCTAAATCGCGTGGCATCTTTGTTTCGCCGCCGCAATTTCAATATAGAATCGCTCGCTGTCGGGCGGACTGAAAATCCCGAGGTCTCGCGCATGACCGTGGTGGTGGATTGTCCGAATGGCGATAATGACGCGCACCGCATCGAAGCGAATCTATATAAACTGGTCAACGTGATCGATGTGCAGGATGTGACCCGACAGGCTTCAGTAACCCGCGACCTGGCGCTGATCAAAATAAAGGTCGGCCCCGAAAAGCGGGCTGAAGTTAATGGCCTGGCTGAAATCTTCCGCGCCCATATCGTGGACGTGGGCGTTGATTCGGTCATCGTTGAGATCACCGGCACGGAAGATAAGATCGAAGGTATGATCGAGCTCTTGCGTCCGCTTGGCATTGTGGAAATGGTGCGGACGGGACAAGTAGCCATGACGCGCGGTGTTGCAGATGGCATTCGCCGCGTGCAGGGCGTAAATGGGAATCGCTACGAAGATGATCTATCTGAACTGGCAGAGATGGCGCCGTAGAGGGAAAGGATGAAGTTGGAAAGATGAAGGATGAAAACATGTCATTGGTTCAATCCTCTGTTACTTGTAACCTGCAACTTGTATACATTTGTAAATAAAAAACCTCAAGGAGAATCACAGCAATGGCAAAGATAAATTTTGGCGGTACGGAAGAAACAGTGGTAACACGCGATGAATTTCCGCTTGAGAAGGCGCGTGAGGTTTTGAAGAATGAAGTTGTGGCAGTACTTGGCTATGGCGTGCAGGGACCTGCGCAAGCGATGAACATGCGCGACAACGGTATCAATGTCATCATTGGCCAGCGCGAAGGCACGAAAAATTGGGACAAAGCTGTTGCCGATGGCTGGGTTCCGGGCAAGACATTATTTAATGTGGAAGAAGCCGCCGAAAAGGGAACCGTCATTCAGTATTTATTATCAGATGCGGGCCAGCGCTCACAGTGGTCGAAGATCGTTGAATGTTTGAATGAAAACGATATGTTGTATTTTTCGCATGGCTTCTCGGTCACCTTCAAAGATGATACGGGTGTGATTCCCCCTCCGCACGTGGACGTGGCTCTGGTCGCGCCGAAGGGTTCGGGCACCAGTGTCCGCCGTAACTTCCTCGCGGGCAGCGGCATCAACGCCAGTTATGCTGTGCATCAGGATCACAGCGGCCGCGCAAATGAGCGCGCGATTGCTTTGGGGATTGCGATCGGCGCGGGATATTTATTCCCAACCACTTTCAGTAGCGAAGTGTATAGCGACTTAACGGGTGAGCGCGGCGTTTTGATTGGCGCATTGTCTGGCGTGATGGAGGCGCAGTACAACGTCCTGCGTAAGCATGGACATTCTCCATCTGAAGCCTTCAACGAAACTGTTGAAGAACTGACGCAATCTTTGATCCGTCTCGTGGGAGAAAATGGCATGGACTATATGTATGCCAATTGTTCCACCACTGCCCAGCGCGGCGCACTGGACTGGCATCCACGTTTTCGTGATGCAGTGGCGCCTGTGTTTGATGCGCTTTATGAATCAGTGGTCAGCGGCAACGAAGCGCGTATTACTCTTGAAGCCAACAGCCAGCCTGACTATCGCGAAAAGCTTGATAAAGAACTTGCTGTATTTCACGACTCTGAAATGTGGCGCGCAGGCGCGGCAGTCCGTTCCTTGCGACCTGAGAATTGGAAGAAAGAAAAGTAAACAGGTAGACAAGGAAATACGTAGACATGTAGACACGCTCTCGATTTGTATACTTGTTTACATGTATACATCACTCCGAATGGAGATTCTTATGCAAAATAATTATGTGAAAATTTTTGATACTACACTCCGCGACGGTGAACAGTCCCCGGGCGCGACGATGACCTCCGCTGAAAAATTGGAAGTGGCGCATAATCTCGCGCGCCTCGGCGTGGACATCATCGAAGCTGGATTCCCGGCCGCCTCGCCGGATGATCTGGAAGCTGTCAGACGAATTGCTGTTGAAGTTGGCCGACCAACTGTCAGCGCGCCTGATGCGCGCGTCCCCATCATCGCGGGATTGGCGCGCGCGAATAAACCCGATATTGATAAGGCCTGGGAAGCTGTCAAAGAGGCGCAGAAACCGCGCATCCATACATTTCTTGCGACTTCTGAAATTCACATGAAGCACAAATTAAAAATGGATCCTGAAGATGTAGTGCAGAGAGTTTCAGAAATGGTGACCTACGCGCGGACGTTGTGCGCCGATGTCGAGTTTAGCCCGGAAGATGCAGGGCGTTCAGACCCTGAATTTTTATATGTTGTTTTGGGCGAGGCGATTAAAGCGGGCGCGACCACATTGAATATTCCTGATACGGTCGGATACACCACGCCCGATGAATTTTATAATTTGATCGATGGCATAATCAAGAAGACGCCCGGTATGCATGAAGGCATTACAATTTCTGTGCATTGCCACGATGACCTTGGCATGGCAACTGCCAATACACTGGCCGGCATTCGTGCGGGTGCGCGGCAGGCCGAAGTCACCATGAATGGAATTGGTGAACGCGCGGGCAATACATCGCTTGAAGAAGTTGTGATGACATTGAAGACCCGTCATCCGATCTTCAATCTGGAAACGGGAATTGAAACCCAGCAGCTTTCGCGTATCAGCAAACTCGTCAGCAGTTTTACAGGCATTGTTGTGCAGCCGAATAAAGCCATTGTGGGATCCAATGCGTTTGCGCATGAAGCGGGCATTCATCAAGATGGAATGTTGAAGCACCAAACCACATATGAGATCATGCGGCCTGAAGATGTTGGCGTGAGTCAAACCAACCTTGTGCTGGGAAAACATTCGGGTCGTCATGCTTTGCGAAATCGTCTCGCTGAAATGGGACATTCACTCGATGAAGTCGAGCTCGATAAAGCCTTTGCGCGTTTCAAAGAATTGGCTGACCGTAAAAAAGTGATCACTGACCTTGACCTCGAAGCCGTCATCGCCGATGAATTTTACAAGCCGCGTGATGTGTATCTCTTGAATGGATTGCAGGTCACCTGCGGTACGATGGGCATGCCGACTGCCACCGTTCGTCTGCGCGGACCCGATGGGGTTGTTCACACGCAAGCCGCAGTTGGCACAGGCCCTGTGGATGCAACCTACAAGGCAATTGATTCAATTGTCAGCGTGCCATGTACTTTGCTGGAGTTTAATATTCACGCCATTACCGCAGGTATTGACGCGCTCGGCGAAGTCACGGTCCGTATTCAAAGTGATAATGGAAAATCAACCATGGACGCGCAAAGTGAAATTGAATACACGCGTGTTTACGGCGGTCACGGCGCGGATATGGATATCATCGTTGCCAGCGCCAAGGCGTATATCAATGCTTTAAACAAACTCATCATCGCACAAACCGAAGGGACTAAAAAAGTTCAGAATGATTTCGGCGTGATGTTGGGGTAAAGATAATTCGATATTCGATACTCGACGATTTGTCGAATACCGAATATCGAGCATCGAATATCTTCTTTTTATAGGAACCTATGTCAAAAACACTTCTCCAAAAAATATGGGACTCACACGTTGTCGCTGAACAACCCGACTCCCCGGCTGTCCTTTATGTTGACTTGCACCTCGTGCATGAAGTCACCTCACCGCAAGCTTTCACAGGCCTGCGTCAACGTGGATTAAAAGTCCGCCGCCCCGATAAAACTCTTGCCACAATGGATCATTCCATCCCGACCACGCCGATAGATGTCCCAATTGCGGATGCGATGGCCGCGGCACAGATCAAGCAGATGGAAACCAACGCCGCCGAATTTGGGATCACCCTGCATGGAATGACCAGTCCACATCGCGGCATCGTGCATGTCATCGGACCCGAACTTGGTCGCACCCAGCCTGGCATGACCATCGTCTGCGGCGACAGTCACACCGCCACACATGGAGCGTTTGGCGCGCTGGCATTCGGCATCGGCACTTCCGAAGTGGAGCATGTCCTCGCCACGCAATGCCTTTTACAGAAAAAGCC
>JANODZ010000537.1:0-9245 GCA_031412935.1 Anaerolineales bacterium | reverse complement strand
GATGGTGAAAGTATTCTGGGCATCATAGATGTGGAAAGCCGCGAACTTAACGCATTTTCACATAACGATTTGATCGCAATGGAATCGCTAGCGGGTATTCTGGCAGCGGTAATCTCCAATGCAAACCAATATCAAAAACTTCAGCAAACGATTCGCCAGTTACGTGACATCGAGATCGAATTAAAGACCCGCATGGAAGCGCAGCGCTCAGCAGAAAATCGGCTTCTGCAGGCTGCCAAACTTGCGGCGGTGGGTGAAATGGCGGCCGGTATTGCGCATGAGTTGAATAATCCACTGACCACCGTCACAGGATTATCAGAACTTGTCCTGGAAGAAATGCCGCAAGGATCGGCGCACCGTGAAGAATTAGAGATGGTCTTGCGTGAGGCGCGCCGAGCAAGTGATGTTGTCCGCCGTTTGCTTGATTTTTCACGGCAGGGGGAACGCGTTCGGGCGCGTGCGGATATTAACGAAGTGGTCAACGATGTTATCGCTCTGACGAAACACCTCATTCAAACAAATGGCGTTACATTAACTTTGGAACTTGATAGTGGTTTGCCCTGGATCTCTATTGACCATAATCAAATGAAACAGGTGTTATTAAATCTTATTAATAATGCCTTGCAGGCTATGCCGCTCGGAGGTCAATTAATGGTCAGTACAATTAAAACTGCCCGCTAAAACAGCGACTGGGTGGTCATGGCGATCAAGGACAGTGGGTTGGGAATCCAGCCCGAAGATCAGGAGCGTGTCTTCGAACCATTCTTCACAACAAAAGGCGATCGCGGCGGAACGGGTCTGGGTCTTTCAGTCACGTACGGAATCGTAACGGATCACGGTGGAACCATTGAGATTTCAAGCGTATTAAATAAAGGCTCCACTTTCGCAGTCTGGTTGCCAATCTAAACATGGATACGCCATTTGTTTTAGTAGTTGACGATGAACCTGGAATCGCACTATTGTGCAGGCGGTTACTTTTACGCGCTGGCTATAAAGTTGAATCTCATACCGACCCGCATAAAGCGATTAGCTATCTCAAAGAAAATAAGATCGATCTCCTTTTGGTGGATATTCGCATGCCTGAAGTGGATGGATTTGAAGTTATTCAGCATGCCCAACGCCTGCAGCCGGACGCGGCCATGTTGATCATGACCGGTCAAGGGACCGTTGAAACAGCCATTCGCGCCCTCAGGCAGGGTGTGGATGGGCTCATTCTTAAGCCTTTTGGAAATGGCAGTGAATTGGTTGATTCAGTCAAATTGGCCCTTGCGGATAGCCAGCAAAAAAAAGATGCTGCAAGAATTGAAGCCTTACGCCCGCTTTTTGCTGTCACAGAATCCTTGTTATCTGAAACCCGCCGCGAGCCATTGCTCGATCTAATTATTAGCGCCGTTTGTGACCATTTACAATGTACGCACGCTGCATGTTACCAGCAGAATATTGAGAATAAGGATTTTTCATTATTGGCTTTTCGCGGCATGGAACCCCCCAAAACATTTTACGATTTGATTTCTCAAGTGGATTCATCTGCTGCCCCATTATTGATCAATTCTAGCGGGTTTGGTGACCCAGCCCTAAAAGCGCTCCTGACCAGCCTGAAGCTGGGTGCAGCGATTCTAGTGCCGATTCTTCGCCCAAACCTGCGCATGGTGTTGATTGCCGCGCGCGAAGTGAATGGGTCTCCATTTCGTGAATCCGAGCTGGAATTATTTCAAATCCTTTCGCGTCAGGCTGCAGCCGCTTTGGAAAATTCGCGTTTATACGCCGAGCAGTTGGATTATGTCCGCAAAGTGGAAGAATCCCAAAAAGCCTTGCTTCAGTCCGAAAAGATGGCTTCAGCCGGAAGGTTGAGCGCCTCGATTGCACATGAAGTCAACAACCCATTACAGGCTGTACAAAATTGTCTGCACCTGGCAGGCCGTGAAGATCTTCCAACAGAAAAACGCAAGGAGTATTTTGATCTTGCCCGCACAGAACTTGAGAGATTAACCATTACGGTCCGGCGCATGTTGGATTTTTATCGCCCGAATGTATCGGCCTTCGAAAAAGTAGACATCGCTGAGATGCTTCAATTCATTCTGAACTTAATGTCAAAACAATTATCTGAAGCGAATGTAAAAATAGTAGTTGATATATTAGGAGCAATTCCAGTAATCCGGGCTGTGAGCGGACAAATGCAGCAGGTGTTTATTAATTTGATCCTGAATGCCATGGATGCAATGCCTGAAGGCGGCGAACTTAAAATATCTGCCCGCGAGGTTAAAGACAGCCTCGAAATAATATTCCAGGATCAAGGCATGGGCATCCCTTTGGAAAAACAATCCAATATATTCGAGCCATTCTTTAGCACAAAGGATGGAGGTACGGGATTAGGCTTGACAGTGAGTTACAATATAATTACTGCGCATGGAGGCATCTTGGACCTGATACCTGGCCGCGGCCCCGGTGCTAGTTTCCGTATAAATTTGCCAATCGGAGGAGAACAATGAAGTCTAATATATTAGTAGTTGACGATGAACCAGTTGCCCGGCAATCTCTGGCCGATATTCTTAAGTTGGAAGGTCATAATGTTGCCTCATCTCCGAATGGCCAGGCCGCGGTGGAGCACATCCGTATTTCCCCCGTAGATCTAATGATCGTAGACCTGCGAATGCCGGGCATGGATGGGTTGGAGGTGGTGCAGGTAGTAAACCAAATATCACCTGAAACTGAAGTAATCCTGCTCACCGCTTATGGCTCGACCGAAACGGCCATCCAAGCCCTGCGGCTTCGCATCCACGACTACCTATTGAAGCCAGCCTCCCCCGCCCAGGTTTTGGCGAGTGTAAAGAAAGGCCTGGCGCGTCATGCTGCAAAATCACGGGTGAACAATATTACATCAAATGAAGCAGATGAAACCGTTGTGGTTTATTCCCTCAAGGACGGCACCACGATTGATCTCTCCCGTCGCCAAATCAAACATAAGAATAAAGTGGAGCATTTGACTCCTGCTGAGGGAAGATTGTTGCGTATCTTAATGGAAAATGAAGGCAGGGTTTTTTCACATCGTGAATTGATATTATTAGTCCAGGGCTATGATACAACCCAGCGTGAAGCCCCTGAAATATTACGCCCCTTGGTGAGTCGTTTACGGTTTAAATTGGATCAATTTCCGTCATTGTCTGAGCGGGTGGTAAGTGTGCGCGGTACTGGTTATTTATATGAAGGAAATAAATAAATTATTTCCTAAAACCAGACCCCCAAGCGAGGGCGGTCTTTCATTGGATTGATCATTCGTTCGTGCCAAAAATATCTTTTGTCAGGCTCGGTGAGCGGATCCATGAGAGCCAGCCGGTTTTTCCACTATGGGCAGGCGTTGTAGTATTTTCATACATAACCAGAAGCAGACTAATCCCGAGTGCGAATGCGCCCAGCCATTGAAGGAAAGTTAAATTTTCACCGAGCAATATATGGCTGAAGACGATCGCGATCAGTAGTTCGCCAAGACCTAATAATGCGGTTTGCATCCCGCCGATCTTCTTGACTCCTAGAAAAAGGGCGATTCGCGAAAAAATTGTTACAAATGTTAATCCAGCCACTGGCAGCCAGGAGGTATCTGAAGGCGGCCAGGCGCGGTCAAATATAAGATACACAGGAACCACAACAGCGCTCATTGAGAGTAAGGTGTATAAGGCGACAGTTGGAGCGGGTACTTCATAAAGGACGCGTTGATTAATAGGCAAATGCATCGCATATAAAATAGCCGCCCCGATCATCATAAGCACACCTGTTGGATCGGTTGAGCGTCCAGGGACGCTTGTAAGCATGACGACCGCCAGGGTAGCAAGACCGACACGAAATATTGTCAGGCGGCTTGGGGGTTGATGGTCTAGAATAAGCCAAAGTGCAACAAAGAATGGGTATAAAGAATAAAGTAATTGCCCCACGCCTGCATCTATCCTTGCCAGGGCAAGATAATAAAGCAGGGAACCGAAACCATTGATGGTTCCTGCCAGGATGCACCCGACCAATCCTATTGGAAAGATATAAAGGTATTTGGAATAGAATAAACCAATAATCACAAAAAGAATGCCGGTTGCCAGGCTGGTACGAAATGCAACAACTGCAAAAGGGCTGAACCCATGCAGAATCGCTAATTTTCCAAAAACAGGCGCGAAACCAAGATATATTGCTGAACTTAATGCTGCTACGATCCCAGCTGATAGTTTTTTCTGCAAAGATACCAGCCTTTAGGGTCGGTGATTGAATATCATGATTACTTAATTAATAATTTGACTTCTTCAAGAAACTCATCGTTTAGGAAGTCGCCTTTTTGCATGAGAGATTGTATTTGACCGCCAAGCCGCGTCTTTTCATCGTGGGTAAGTTCTTTTGCGGTGGCAACGATCACAGGGATGGTGGATGTTTCCGGATTTGCACGCAAGGCTTCAATAACGGTAAACCCATCCATTTCTGGCATCATCAGATCCAAAATAATAAGATCTGGCAGTTCGCGCTGGATTAAATCGAGCCCTTCCCGGCCATTACTCGCTTCCAAAATTGTGAAGTTGCCCTGTGATTGTAAAATACGGCGGATTAGCCGGCGTGCCTCAGTCGTATCTTCAACGATCACAATTTTGGGAAAGCGTTCCGGAGCAACTTGTGTAAGTGCAGAAAGTAAACCCTCCTGGGGCGTTTCTTCACTCGTTGGAAATTTCACGTCGCGCGACCAATTATCACCAAGGATGCTCGACTCTGCCGGCATGGTATGACCTGTGCAGTTGACCACGACTGTGTCACTTGGTTTAATAATGCCTGCACGGATTAATTTGAAAAGACCCGCAAATGCGACCGCGGCGGCGGGTTCGGCGGATATGCCTTCCATTTTTGCCAGCACATGCATGGCACGGAATGCGTCCTCATCGCTTACGCTTTCAAAAACACCGTTTGTGCTGTTAACATATTCCCGAAGAATTTCGTACGCGCGGCCCGGATCCCCCGTGGCAAGCGTTTCGATGCGTGTCTTGGGATTTGTAACCGGGATGACTTTTTCCAAACCTTTTTTCCAGCTGTCCACCATCGGCGCACAGCCCTCTGCTTGAATGGGGGCGAAAGCCGGGATGCGGTCTGTCCATCCCATTTGTTTCATTTCACGAAATCCCTTGTATACGCCCAATGGCCCCATACCACCACTGATGGCTTGCACGTACCAGTCTGGAGTGTGCCATAAAGAATTATTTTCAGTTCTGGGTTCCTGAAGGTCGCTTAGTTGTTCAGCAATTTCGAAGGCGATGGTTTTCATAGCTTCGATCGATGTGATGGTTCTCGCACCCAGGTCTTGATATAAATTTCGCTGGCGCGCAAATTCGGAGGCGACCTGCTTACATTGATCATATGAGCCGGTGATCTTAATGACCTGACTTCCATACAGCGCGATTTCCCGCATTTTTACGGCGGGCACAAGGCTGGTAACAAACGCCCAAAGCTTTACCCCTGCTCGTGAGGCATATGCAGAATAGGAAATTGCAACGTTACCGGTTGATGCTGCCACCATTTCTGTTATGCCGGCTTCTTTAAGCGCCGCAATCGTTACCGAGGCTTGTCGATCCTTGAATGAGGAGGTCGGCCCCTGACGTTCATCCTTAATAAATATATTAGGGCAGCCCAGCATCATCCCCAAGTTACCTGCACGAATAAGCGGAGTATAACCTTCGCCTAAAGATAAACTAATATTCGGGTTTCGCACCGGGAGCAGTTCGCGGAATCTCCAAAGATCATAGCGCCTGCCGGCCAATTTGGCCGGCAGGGTTTTACCAATCATCTCATAATCGTATTCTGCTTCGCGCCACTGGCTGTTGCATTTTGGACATGTAGTAGACGCTGGGTAGTAGGGTGCGTTATGACCGCAATCCAGGCATTTGATGATAAAAATCACAGTGAATTAATCTCCTACCCGACCTTTTTGGGCGCTCGTTCCAGGGAACGCTGAATGGATGTGAGTAATTCTTTTTCGTTAAAAGAACCCTTTGCTAACAGCCGCTGACCATATTCTTTGAGTTGATTCTTTTGATCTGCAGAAATATCCAACCCGCTAATGACGATCACTGGGATATCGCGGAGTTTTTCAGAAGCCTGTATATTTTCCAATATCTTAAAGCCGTCCATTTCAGGCATGAAGAGATCAAGGATGACCGCGTGCGGCGGATTTCCAGAGGAGATAATTTCCCAGCCCATGCGTCCACCTTGAGCTAGGATGGCCTTGTATCGCCCATCATCAGTTAATATTTTTCCCATTAAGCGTAAATCATCCGGGTCATCATCAATTACAAGCACATCGCGGATTGAACCGTCCCGGTTTATCCGATCCAGGGAATTGACGATGTCGTCTTCCAGGATGGGTTTGACTAAATAATCTGTTGCGCCAAGATTAAATCCTTTTTCGAGGTCGTCGATAATACTGCAAACAATAATGGGTATATCGCGCGTCTCGGGATCACCCTTTAGATTGTCTAAAATCTGCCAGCCATCAATTCCTGGCATCATGATATCCAGGGTGATTGCGTAGGGTTTTAGTTGTTTTACGCGATCCATCGCAAGCGTTGGATCAGACAACGGCACGACCAGATACCCCTGTGGTTTTAAGTAACGTTCATACAACGCGATCACCTGCGGATCATCGTCAATCGCCAGGATTACTTTATTTCCACCCGGAGATGTTTCACCCTCCATTTCTTTTCGGAAAAGTTGTAAGGTGAAATGAAACGTGCTTCCCATGCCAACTTCACTTTCGACCCAAATTCTTCCACCATGCATGTTGATGATGTGCTGACAAATCGATAAGCCGAGACCGGTGCCACCTGCTTTGCGAGTCGGCGAGTCGTCCACCTGCGAGAACGGTTGAAAGAGTTTGGTTTGATCCTGATTTGAGATTCCCTGGCCGGTATCTGTGACGCTCACCTTCATTTCTTTGCGGCCGTTAGGTCCGGGGTTGAGACTTATTTCGACAACAATATCGCCTTCGTCTGTGAATTTTGTAGCATTTGTGAGCAGATTTAACATCACCTGCCGAATGCGAATCGGATCCGCCCGCACTGTGGGCAAGTTCGACGGAATGAGGCGCTTCAATTGAATCGGCTTATCCTTGATCAGTCCGCTCATGGTGGAAATTACACTGGTGGTCACGTCTATGATATTTACTTCGTCGAACGCTAATTCCATCTTGCCAGCCTCGATCTTTGATAGATCGAGGATATCGTTGATCAGTCCTAGCAAATGTTGACCTGAATTGTAGATGGCTGTTAAATCTTGATTTTGTAATTCCGTCACCGGACCGTCTATGCCTTTTATGATCACGCGCGAGAAGCCGATGATCGAATTAAGCGGAGTTCGTAATTCATGACTCATGTTTGCGAGGAACTGGCTTTTTAATCGATCGACTTCGCGCATCTCCATGACCGCCTGCTGAGAGAGTTCAAATGAGCGCGCATTATCAATAGCTACGGCCACCTGATCTGAAACCGTTTGCAATACGCTGATCTCATCAACTAAAAATGCATTTGTAGCTTTTGACTGAATATCAATCGCTCCGATGGTGCGGTTTCCAATTCGCAGTGGAATTGCGGCTTCAGCCATGGTTTCTGGAAGCAAAGGGTTAAATTTGTGGAAAGGGTCGATCGTGACATCATTAACCACCACGGCCTGGCCTTCTGAAACCACCTTACCTACAATGGATTTGTCATTGACACGCAGTGAATGTTTGTTCATTTTCATTTCCTGCCCGGCGCTACCCGTAGATTCCCGCAAGACGGCGTTAAAACCAGTTTCTTCAACAATGAAAATGCTCGCATGATAAAAACTAAATCGTTCAATAATTAAATTTACCGTTCTGGCAAATATCGAGTTTAGATCCAGGGTAGACGTGACGAGCTTTCCGATTTCAGAAGATGTGGCTAGATATTCATTTCGGCGGGCGAGCTCCTTGTTCGTCCTTTCTGAATTGTTATAGAGTTGGGCATTTTGTATGCCGATCGAAATTTGATTCGCGATATTTTCTAAAAGTGAAACATCCTCTTGTTTGTAGGCAAAAAATTGATAGCTCTGAATGGAGATACAGCCGATTGTCTTCGAGCCGGATTTTAGCGGGAGAAATAATAGTGTTCCGTAACTTTTCTCGGTGTTCCCGAGGGTTGTGCCATCCGCAATATTCGCGGCAACCTCTTCAGGCTTAACAGTTTTAAAGATTAAATTTCCTGAGAGAATGGTTTTTCCGCTAAAGGTATCGGGGTTAAGGGGCGCGTCGGGTTCAGAAAAATATTTATCCTCATCCACTACGATTGGGTACGAAATCAAGTTAGACGCTTCGTCATAAAGCGCCACAAAGAAAGCGTCGATTGGGATAAGCTTTTTGATCTCGTCGTAGGTGACTTTAAGAACATCCTTTAATTCGATCCGCTCGGATACCGACAACACAATTTGATTTAATGTTGCAAGCTCACCGGCTCTTTTTTGGGTTTCTTCAAACAAGTGTGCATTTTCAAGCGCCAATGACAATTGGTCGGAAACTTGTTTAACAAGCAGCTCTTCATCTGGTGTCCATTGGCGTGGATTTGTTTCATCTATCACGCGCAGAGTTGACCAGTCTTGAAAACCAGATGGAAAATTTACCGAGTAGGTTGAGCTTGTATTTTCATTTACATACGAGTTGGCTTTAGGCTCAGGTAGAACCAAGGCGGATGTATTTCGTTTGACGGGTTTGTAGGTTTGTCCAGCCGCGGTTTTTATCCGGTCAAACTGCGGCTCGCTTACCGGCGCTGGGTTTATTTCAATTTTTGGTGTCAGGATGACAGGTTTAGGCAGGTCCAGCCGCGATGCTTGACTCAGATCCGGTTTAGAGGCAGGCGCCGGTTCAGTTTTTAACCCAGGCGGCTTCGAACCGCCAAGGGATGATGTATTATTTTTAACCTTTGGTTTACTTTTTATTTTCGATACAGTTTCCTCAGGTTGAAAATTCTTAAAAAGCTTTTCAAGCTTATCAGACTGTTTTACTTTTTTCGGTTTCTTTGGCATATTCGATTAACTCCTGAGCGAGGACGCGATATTGGATCGAGCCGCGTGAGCCGGGTTTGTAGCGTGAGATGGGCAATCCCACAATGGGGCTTTCACGCAATTTTGTGTCGATCTCGATCACTGTATTAAATACACCCTCTCCAAAAGTGGAGCGGAGTTGATCATGTATGTTTTGGTGGGTGCGATTTCGTTTATCCAGC
>JANODZ010000536.1:0-1523 GCA_031412935.1 Anaerolineales bacterium | reverse complement strand
GGTGAAATCCATGGGTCAAAAATAGCAGAATTTCACCCTTCCTCCACTACCCGCAAAATCGTCCTGAAGGCCACAAATTTTCCATGATCAGAGACATCATCTAAGTCAGGCAATCTCAGCATCAGGCTCAACAGCCAGTCATAATGGAAGCTTTGGAGCCGAAGTATCGGAATTTCCTTTTCAAATAGGTTTAGAAAGCTCATCCCTTCCGTCAGCCAAGCGAATATCTCCGCTTGATTTTCGGCTTGTGACTCATTGAAAATGCTTTCGCAAAGGTTACGGCAGCGATCCCAATCAATATGGTAACATCCAGAAAGCAAAACACATCGAAACCAGCCTTCAAAAGGCGAAGGATTACCAAGGCGCTTTTCCAGAAATTCTAAGTCCTCGGTTATCAATATTCCCGTAAGAAACGGATGGGGGCGGGAGTATAGTAAATGCAATAACTCCCTATTCGCGCTGAGCGAGACAGGCAAATTTGCGATCTCGTGCAAGAGCGCTGTTAACTCTTGGCCCTTCTGTGATCCACGAAATTCTTTCAACCGTGCGTTTATCAACCGAGCTGCGAAGCGGAAGTGAAGGGTCTTTGGGTCCACACTCAGCGATTCCTTGATAAAAGCCAAAATCTCAAGATTGCTCTCCCAATGCGAAACAAGTTTGTCGGCAATCCCAAGAATTTGGGTGTAATCACTGCTTCCTGCCGAAAACTCGGTGGCCTGTGATAAGAAGCTGTTGATCTCGTGTCGGTCTCCAATTGCTAACTTTGTCGCCACAACATTGGCATGAGCATCTACCTGTTCATGCAGTTCAAAATCAAAGAAAACATCGAAGGCGGCAACCAATGGATTTTTTCTATAAATTGCCTCACACTCACTGGCGATGCTCTTGATTTCAGGGTTCTTTTCAAATCGATCATGCCAATCCCACATGGCTTTCGCTGCTTTTAGTTCCATGAGCGAGAGCGTCCGCTCCTTTAGCAGATTCAACGTCCAATTGAGGTCCTCTACAAGATCCAGGTTAATTCTTGTCTGGAAACCCAAAGTTGTTTGATTATCTTCCTGAAAAATAGACCTGTTGGCACTTGCGTGAGCAATTGCAAGAAGTTTCCAACAAACCAGCCGAAGTTCCATCGCTGAAACTTGTGAATTCAGGAATTCGCACAGGATGATTTTTATCTGTTTCCGAAGTTGACCTTCTGCTCCATCCAACGAGATATGCCAACTGGACATGGTCAAAACGTATTCATGTAGATTTGTCCTTCTTCTCTCCACGGCAAGAAAGGGTTCACTTAACACTCGGATTAAATTTAGAGCTGCCGCTCCTGGCGGATTTTGGTTCCGAATTTCTCCCAATTTGTCCAGGAGCATCTCGAATGCATCGACTTCAAAGCTTGTGTAAAAATTGCTTCCACCCTCGATTATTCGTGAGATTAAGGAGTCTGCGCGATTGCCGTCGTTTCGTGGAAGATCAACAATGGTGGCTTCGAACGAGGACAGTTCCGCCAGTTCATCAAGAATTGCTCT
>JANODZ010000535.1:0-3153 GCA_031412935.1 Anaerolineales bacterium | reverse complement strand
GGAAAATTTCAGCGGCGGCGTGCGGACCGTCATCGTCCCGGATCAAATTTAACCGAGAGTTGATTCAGGCTTCGTAAAAATTATCTCCCCTATGACCCTCCCCGACCGAATGATCGCGCTCATGGAACTCCGCCGCAACACCGGCGAACGCGGCACCCGCATGTGGATCGCGCACAATGGAATTGTATATGATGTAACCGACTGTCCCAAATGGCGCACGGGCATGCATGAATTTTTACACTTCCCCGGCCAGAATCTTACCAGCGAGCTTCCCGACGCGCCGCATCAAGAAGAGGTTTTCAAACACGAGTGCGTCAAGATTGTTGGAAGATTGGCAGAGTGAAAGTGGCAACAGCTGATCGTCAAAAAGAGCAAGGAAATCAAGGGGTATTGACTACGCGCAAATTGATAACCTTGTGCGGACGGATATTCATTGACGCAGACTCGGCATATTTTCCACGCACCCAGTATCACGGCAGGACAATTTTTCTATGCACGGAGGCTTGTCTCGGCGCATTTCTTGCAGACCCGGAAATTTTTTATAAGGTCCACCGCAATTCAGAAAAGAATAAAAGCCCCGATCTAAAGTAGATATTTGCAGTACAGGCTATACTAGGCCTCTTGCATAAATGAAATAACAAGGGAGCATCTTTTTCACCGCTGAGGCGCAGAGAGCACAGAGAAGTACTTAAACTCAGCGAACTCTGTGTCTCTGCGGTAGATTTTAAGACTTTTGCAAGAAGTCTGCTCATGAAGTATATAATAGACATCAGCCGATAATCATTTTTGGCTTAATATCGAAACAATAGATCAATGTTTTATGGAGTTTAAAATGATCGCGCCCCAAAAGTCAGTACATTATGAGCAGTATGAGTTTAAAAAATGGAAGTCTTTCGACGCGGAAACAATTGTCGAAACGCCTGTGTCGCTGACCGTTAACGGGGATGTGTGGATCACGTTCATGTGCACGCCCGTTAATTTGGAGGCGCTGGCAATCGGCTTTCTTTATAACGAGGGAATTATTGAGAAAATGGAGGAAGTGTCAGATGCGAGGGTCTGCGAGCACGGCGACAATATTGATGTATGGCTCAATCACGCGGCCGAACAACCCACTTCGTGGAGAAGGACTTCAGGCTGCACAGGCGGCGTGACGGCGGTCGATCTGCTCGCGAAACCCAATCTCTCTTTAAACGGAAACAGCCTGACGGTTACGCCGGAAGCGATCGGAAAATTAGTCGAGATGTTATTTGAATCCCAGTCGTTATACCGCGAGACCGGCGGCGTGCATACTTCCGCATTGAGCGATGGTGAAATAATACTTATTTCTGCGGAAGACATCGGCCGGCACAACACCCTCGATAAAATCGCAGGCTTGTGTTTGATGAAAGATATTTGGCCGCAAAACCGCATCTTGATCACCACCGGCCGCATCAGCTCGGAAATGCTTCAAAAAGCCGCGCGCTTGAACACCCCGATATTAATCTCCCGCACCTCCCCGTCGTCGCTTTCAATAGACATGGCGGAACGCTACGGCATTACGTTAATTGGATATGCAAGAAAACATCGCTTCAACGTTTATTCAAATTCCCAGAGAGTCGGTTTATAAAAAGAGGATCACTGATTCCCAATTTACTGATTCCCTCTTTTCCGCTGCACTGGTAAAATCGTCCCCATGTATTTTCAACGAATCAAAAAACCCTCCCTTCGCAAACTTAAGCTTGTACATTGGCTGTTAATTACTTTCCTGATCGCTTCATGCGTACCAGCCACGCAAGGACCCATAGGCTACCCAACTTACGATCCGTTCCTGCCAATTCCGAAGGACTCACCCACACCGAATAAACCTCCCACGTTCACGCCGCGTCCGCCTACTGCCACACGCGCACCGACTCCAACACGCGCCGCATTGAGCATTTCACTGCCCCCCAGCGCGGTGTTCAGCGGACAGCCTGTAAACACACCCACCGCGGATGTGGAACGAATCCTCCCCACCCCCAGAAAAAATGCGGAGCAATATGTCATTCAACCCGGTGACACATTAGGCGGTATCGCCGAAGTTTATGGAATTAGCGTGAAGGATTTAATTCAAGCCAATAATATTAAGGATGCAAATGTACTGGATGTTGGCGCGACCTTGAATGTGCCGGCTCCCAACCCGGGCGACGACGGGACTTCGTTTAAAGTCATTCCTGATTCTGAGATGGTGTATGGCCCGGCAAGCGTATATTTTAATATACAGGGTTTTATCGAAAGCCAGGACGGATACCTCGAAACCTACGAACAGGATGTAAACGGGATCAAATTGGCCGGCTATGAAATTGTTTATATCGTTGCCAGAAATTATTCGGTAAATCCGCGGCTGCTTTTGGCCCTGCTCGAATATCAAAGCGGCTGGGTCACCAACGCGCAGCCATTTAATACATCCTATCCAATGGGTTTTCTAGATCAATATCATTATGGCTTATACCGTCAAATGACCTGGGCCGCAGACCGCTTAAATCAGGGTTATTATATTTGGAAAGCAAATGCCGTCTCGGCCTGGGTATTAAATGATGGCACGGTCATCCCGATCAACCCGACGATTAATGCCGGCACCGCAGCGCTGCAATATTTCTTTTCACAACTTGATGATCGCCCGGTCTGGGAACAGGATGTTAGCGGCACAGGTCTGCTTCTGACTTATTATGTTTTCTTCGGCAACCCTTTTGACAGGGCGATCGAGCCTCTTATTTCGCCATCCATCACTCAACCGGCAATGAGCCTCCCATTCAAAAAAGGAGAATCCTGGTATTTTACAGGCGGACCGCATGGCGGCTGGGACTCAGGCTCGGCCTGGGCCGCGCTTGATTTTGCTCCTCCGGGCGATAACGGAAATTGCGGCACAAGCAAATTATGGGTCACAGCCGTGGCGGATGGCCTGGTACTGCGCGCCTCGAACGGGGCCTTGATCCAAGATCTCGACAATGACGGTTATGAACAAACGGGCTGGGTTATTTTGTATATGCACATTGCTCAGGCAGACCGCGCCGGCGAAGGTGAATATATTTACTCTGGCGAAAACATCGGCCATGCATCCTGTGAGGGAGGCTTGTCCAACGCGACCCATGTTCACCTCGCCCGAAAATACAACGGCGAGTGGATCGCGGCAGACGG
>JANODZ010000534.1:0-10055 GCA_031412935.1 Anaerolineales bacterium | reverse complement strand
TTCCATAATCGAAATATGACTGCGAATTTGTGCTGGGGGTTTCTAAGCATGTTCCATAATATTGGCTAATTTTACAGAGGTAAATATTATATGAATATTATTGCACTCTTATTTTTTATAGCCCTCATCGGTTCAATGTGGCTTTTGCCTTCTGTTACACCCGCGCTTGGCATTGCTTTGCTCCTTTTCAGTGTCATCATGGCTACCTCAGCTATTTTCAAGAAACATAAAGGTTCTGAAAAAGCACACATTAAAATCGCCAAAGATATTTCAATTTTTATTCTCACCCTTTCGTTAATCATCTTCTTTGGTGGGTTCTTAGGGTCACTTGCGAATCAATATACTAGCTTACACTTCGGGACAATTGTAGGCTTTGTCTCTGCAATTGCAACGAGTTTTGCCGTGGGATATTTGGTCAAGAAAGGAATGGGGAAGATAACAGGAAATTAATAAATATTTCCAATTGAACTTTTATTAGCCGTAGTTTATTTCATAAAAATAACTTTTATTTTATTTTCCCGATCATAAAATGACCGCGCTGAAAAAGGCGGGTCACCCTTCTGCATGGAATGGATTCGATCAAGCAAAATGGGCAGGTCTTCAACCACTGGCAGATGAAGAAGCGCATCTTTTTTCACCCATTCAACTGCTCCTTCCTGAGAGGGTTTGATCTCCCCTGTCACATTTTCTCCACAAAAAACATACAAGCAAATCCCCACGTCGCCAGCGTCAACGATGACTGTGCCGCACAGCCAAAGATCAGCAGTGATTCCAGCCTCTTCACTCAATTCGCGCTGAGCGGAAAAAAGCACATCCTCTCCGCGTTCCACATGGCCGCCTAAACAATTATATTTTTCAGCCCATAATCTTTTTGTGGGCGCGCCTTTAATTAACAAATACTCACTCTCAGAACCGCGGCTCCTTCGGGCGAAGATCGCCGTTCGCGGAATAAGCATGTATCTATCTTTTGTGATGCCTTGATCGGATGCAGACATATCTGTTTACATCTAGCGTCTGCATTAATCCGCCAGATCACTCACATCTTCGGCTGCGACAGCATCTTTTACATAGTTCTCAAGTATAGGCATGACTATTACAGTCGGGATGAATTTATCAACATACTGCTTTGTATCTTTTACGCCAAGCAAATTGAAGAGTTTATCAAATTGAGCTTCCCATGCTTTTCCGAGCTTGTCTTTTTCCGCCTCAGATAAAGCATAGGCTTTCGCCTTGAATGGGCCGATTGCATTCTTGCGCGTCTTGTAATAAAACTGTTTGTCGGTCATGCCTGGTTTTCGGTCACCCGCAGAATTGACATCCAGCCAGGCATACATTTCTTTTTTGAAATCGGAAGATATATTATCGAAGAACATCGTCGTAAAGTTTGTTGCAAGATGCACCTCGATTGCCTCGTTCTGAACAAACTGATTAAAATTTTCCTCGGGCAGTGTGGATGCGCCATGTTGAACCGTACCACCCATGCCAAATTCCTTGCGAGCCACGCGGCTTAGATCTCGCAACACATCAAAAGCGATGGTTACTTCAGCGAGAGACCCATCTGCAAGCACTGTCCCGCCGTGCGAAGTGCCTGTTAATACGCTGATTTTACTTAAGCCGGGTTTCCCGGGCGCCAGGTTATTTAGTTCTGCGATGTAGCCATCCATATAGGCGCGCAATTCCGGCTCGGTCGAGTTAACCGTGCCCACTTCACCGATCTCACCTCCGATGGAAATGGTCACATCCTTTGGCTCATGCTCACGAATAAATGCTGAGAGTTGCGCAGAAAGTTGATAATTCAAGGTTTGTTGTTCCACAATCGTTGGCAGATGAATATCCACCAGGGTGGAAGTATCTATATCAATATTGAAGAAACCAGCTTCCATGGCCTCCATCGACAAATCGCGTACGGCTTTTAGTTCAGCCTGCGGGTCAGTCATATATTTCTTCGCCGAAACCTGGAAGTGGTCGCCTTGAATAAAAACGGGGCCGGCAAATCCCTCAAACACAGCCGCGGCCAGGATATTTGTCGCATATTCGGAAGGTCTTTGCGCGGTATAACTCATCTCAGAGCGCGCAAGTTCAAAAATAAACGCGCCCGCATTAATCCTGTTCGCAGCCCGGAACATGCCGCGCGCGGCGTGATAGGATAATGCGCGTAAATTGAAAGCCGGCGTGGTGAATGTCATCGGGGCATCGCCGCGTCCGCGCGCAAGATAAAGTTCGTGGATGGACGCCGGGTAGACACCCAATTCCAAGGCCGCCGCGCGGATCAGGTAACGGGACCAACCTGCGGTTTCGTCTGATGCCAGCGCTGAGCATTCCACCAATTTGCCGATATTTATCCTAAACTTCGCCGCATCGATTACTTTTACAGTAGCCCCATCCACTGATAAACTGTTTCCAACCAAATCAAGCAATTCTTTGAGACCTGGGTCTGGCATTATAAACTCCTGAGAATTAAATTATAGTTTGATTATAACTGGAAATAAACGATATAATGTGAATAGCCACGAGACTTTTTGATAAAACATGCGTATACCATTGCAGGAGGCTCACATGAGTGATTTCTTTGAAAAAGTAGGTAGTCAGGCAGACCCGTTCAAGAAACTGCTTTCGTACATCCCCGGTTTCAGCGGCTATCTTGAAAGACAGAATCGCCGCGACGCAGATAAAATACTGCGTGATACAGTAGCGCGACGCTTTGAAGAGTATTGGGGGCGCGCTTCAAACTTGCAGGTTGAACTTGTCAATAATGGCATGATCAAATATGTTGATGATATGGAGAAAGCCGCGCTCGCCCTGCGCACTTTCATTGATAAGATCTCCAAAGCGTCACGCGGATATTCCGGCCTGTTTGATGCTGTCAAGATCAACGAAAAAGAACTCGCAGCGATCTATCAATTCGACCTTGCATTCTTCACGCTCGGCGATCAGGTAAATGGCGCCATCGATAACGTCGAAGCCAGTCTGGCCGATGAAGCTGCCCTGCCGGCCGCCATCCGCAATTTGATCTCGCTCGCCCGATTGGCGGTAGAAACCTTTGAGCGCCGCTCTGAGGTGGTTACGGGAAACGGATAGTAAAGGAGTGAAATCGTAAAGGAATTTATGTCCTTTACGATTTTATAAATCCTATGTGGCGCGAATATATCAATGCAATTTCCACCGATGAGGTTCTTAAGATTTTAGGGGAAAAGAAAGAACATGCTCGAATTATAGCCGGCGCAACAGACCTCATCCTTGAACTTGAACGCGGTCTCCGAAAGGGGATCGATGTTCTCGTTGATATTTCGCGCATTCCCAATCTCAACCGAATCACAATTGACAAGCGCAAGGTCATTCACCTGGGTCCGCTCGTAACGCATAATGATTGCGTCGCATCGGGATTAATCCGTAAAAGCGCCTACCCTTTGGCACGCGCCGCATGGGATGTCGGTGCGCCTCAGATCCGCAATCGCGGCACCATTGCGGGCAACCTCATCACAGCGTCCCCCGCAAACGACACCATCACACCCCTGATGGCGCTCAATGCAAATGTAGTCCTGCGCTCCACCCGCGCGGAACGGACAATTCCTTTAAGAGATTTTTACACGGGCGTTCGCAAAACAATCATGCAACCGGATGAAATGCTGGTGGATATTTCCTTCCCTGCCTTGACGAAAACACAACGCGGTACGTTTATCAAACTGGCATTGCGACGCGCCCAAGCCATATCCTTGATAAATGTTGCCATCATTCTCGACCTGAAAGCGGATTCTGTCCGATCGGCAGTGATCACCCTCGGAGCCGTAACCCCCATCATCATCCACGCTGGGCAGGCGGAAAAATTCCTGGCCGGGAAAAAACTCAACGAAAAAAATATCGCCCAGGCTGCAAAATTAGCTGTCCTTTCTGCGCATCCGATAGACGATGTGCGCGCTTCAGCCGCATATCGCCTCGAGATGGTAAAAGTCATCACCGCCCGCGGGCTGTGCGCAATCCGCGATGGGATTGAGCAAGCGGGTATGCCGCGTAAGCCCATTTTGTTGCAATCTAAAGAATCCACTGGCGCTGACTTACACCAGGCAAGAAAATTTCCAACTTCACCAATTGAAACAACCATTAATGGATTAAATTTTTCATTCAATAGCGGATACAACAAATCGCTGCTGCGCATGCTGCGCGAAGAAGGATTGCTGACAGGCACAAAAGAAGGCTGCGCTGAAGGTGAATGCGGCGCCTGCACCATATTTCTGGATGGCAAAGCAGTGATGTCCTGTCTCGTCCCCGCGCCACGCGCGCATGGCGCAGAGATCACAACAGTGGAAGGACTTTCGCATCCGGCCCCTATTCCCAATGGGAAGGATAGACTTCACGCCATACAAGAAGCCTTCATTAAATACGGCGCTGTCCAATGCGGATATTGCACTCCAGGCTTTATTATGTCTGGCGTAAAATTATTAGAAGAAAAATCCAAACCGACACCCAACGAAATTGAACAAGCCATAACTGGAAACCTGTGCCGCTGTACGGGCTATTACAAGATCGTAAAGGCAATTGAAGCAACCAGCAAAATATTAACGAAGGAGGCAATCAATGGGTAGATCTACAGGAACATCTTCACAAGATCAATCTTCATTAAAACAGCAAAAGAAAACGCATCCCATCTGGCGCGGCATTGGCTGTTTAATGGTATTTATCATTCCAGCTATATCCATAGCTGCCGGCAATTTGACAGTTAACTACGCGATCTCTAAGAGATGGCCTATCCCGGTTCAATTTCTGGGGTTTATGCACTTGCCCGATTACTTTTACTCCACAGGCGGTTTGCGTACAATTTTTAATCCCCTCAGCACAATTCCAAATTTTTATGCAAATACCGCCGCCACCTTTTTATATATGTTGGTGATCAGCGGTATCATCTCCCTGGTATATGCGACGGTTTACCGCATGGTGGCTCCAAGCCGCTACGGACCAACAGATGCACCTCCAACAAAATTTAAGGCAACAAAAAAATCACGCTAGGATGTAATGACTTTTTCTTCTGTCGGTAAATCACTCCCTCGAATTGACGCGCTGGATAAAGTAACAGGCAAAACACTCTACTCCGGCGATCTCACTATGAAGGGAATGTTACATATGAAGATGCTCTTCGCCGAGCGTCCGCATGCACGCGTCCTACGCATTCGCACCGGCGATGCAGAAGCAGCAACGGGCGTCGTTTCTGTGTACACTTCCAAAGATGTGCCGGTTAATGAATACGGGTTGCAAATTCCCGACCAGCCGGTGCTTTGCGGACCCGATTCCAAAAAACCTTATACTGACATTGTCCGCTTTGTGGGCGATCAGATAGCAGTCGTGGTAGCCGAAACAGAGGCAGAAGCGGAAGCGGCGGTGAAATTGATCCGCGTGGAATATGAAGATTTGCCAATCCTTACAGACCCGATCACTGCCATGCGCCCTGAGGCCCCTCTTTTACATCCAGACCGCGGCGACACAAATGTTTGTGTCCATTACAAGATCCGCAAAGGCGATGTGGATAACGCCTTCAAAACTGCAGATGTGATCGTGGAAGCCGAATATCAAACACCGGTTCAGGAACATGCATATTTACAGCCCGAAGCGGGACTGGCTTATATTGATCATGAAGGCCGCGTCACGATTGAATCTGGCGGCCAGTGGACTCACGCCGATCGCGAGACGATTGCGCACTCGTTGGGTTTACCCATTGAAAAGATTCGGGTAATCTACCCTGCCATCGGCGGCGCATTCGGCGGACGCGAAGATATGTCTGTGCAGATCGTGCTGGCGTTAGCTGCCTGGAAATTACAAAAACCAGTAAAGATAATCTGGTCTCGGCGCGAGTCCATTATCGGACATGGCAAACGACATGCAGTTACCATCAAGGCAAAATGGGGCGCGACAAAAGATGGAAAACTTGTGGCTGCAGAAAATGAGTTGATCGGCGATGGCGGCGCATACATGTACACCTCCAACAAGGTGCTTGGAAATGCAGCCATTACATCCAGCGGACCTTATTTCATCCCAAATGTAAAAGTAGATGTATACGGTGTATACACAAATAATATCCCTGGCGCAGCCTTTCGCGGATTTGGCGCTCCACAAGCCTTGTTCATGGCTGAATCCCAAATGAATAAACTCGCCGAAAAACTTGGCATGGATGCGGTCGAGTTTCGTTTAAAGAACGCATTACGTGATGGTGACAGCATGGGATTTGGCACACCGGCGCCCGGTCCCGTGAGTATTGTGGCATGCATTAAAGCCGCGCGCGATAAATTCGGCTGGACGAAAGTAAAGAAGAAAAAAACAAAAACACATATCGCCCGCGGATATGGGTTTGCGGCCGGGTTTAAAAATGTGGGCTTCTCTTTTGGTTATCAGGAAAATTGCTGGGCAAAAGTAGAAATCCACGGAAATTCAAAAATGGAGCGGGTGATCGTCCACCACGGCGGCGCGGAAGTTGGACAAGGCACGCATACCGTCATGATCCAAATGGCCGCACAGGTATTGGGTATTTCAGAAGAAAAAGTGGAACTTAAAACTTCTGATTCAGCCGCGCAGGGAAATCCTGGTTCTGCGTCTGCATCCCGCTTGACTTTTATGGCGGGAAACTCCATCAAAGGCGCAGCGGAAGCGGCCCTGGAAAAATGGAATTTGGAAGAACGACCCGCCATAGCAGAATTTAAATATCTCGCGCCGCGCACAACTCCTTTCGATCATGAAACGGGATACTCCACGCCAAATTTCTCATATGCATACGTTGCCCAGGCCGCTGAAGTGGAAGTGGATGTTGAGACTGGTCATGTGCGTGTGATCCGCCTGGTCTCCGCTGATGATGTCGGCAAGGCGATCAACCCGGATCTTGTGATCGGTCAAATTGAAGGTGCGGTGGTGCAGGCACATGGATACGCAGTTCTTGAAGATTACAAAACAAAAGATGGCCGCGTGCTTACTGATCAATTAAGCACGTACCTGATCCCAACCATTTGGGATATCCCTGAATCTGTTGAATCGGTTTTAGTGGAGGTGCCGGACCCGAATGGACCCTGGGGCGCGCGCGGACTGGGAGAATTACCCTTTTTGCCGGTTGCGCCCGCCATTGCCGCCGCCATCCACGATGCCACAGGTGTTTGGATCAACGAATTCCCATTCACGCCCGAACGAGTTTTGCGCGCGCTCGGGAAAATATGATTGCTAGTCGAGCTAGTTCCTGCCTTCTTCATTTGACCTCTTGCATAAGTCTCCGGTAGGTCAGGCTTGCAGCCTGACAATTTTTGAAATCACAGACTTTGGCGGGTTGAAAACCCGCCCTACAAATACTTTTGCAAGAGGTTTATTATTTAATAACCAACAAGGGATTGTTAATCTATTGGAGTTATTATCAATATGAATAAACAAGATATTCAATTACTCTATAATTACAACGCCTGGGCGAACACGCGCATTTTGGAAGCCGCCGCAAAGGTAACACAAGAACAATTCATTGCCCCTGCTTCCTATCCGCATGGCGGCTTACGCGGCACGCTGACGCATACACTCTTCGCAGAATGGATCTGGCGATTGCGTTGGCAGGGAGAGTCACCTGCACATCTTTTAAAGCCTGAAGAGTTTCCGACATTCGAATCGCTTCAAACACGCTGGGCCGAAGAGGAAAAACTCTTAAAGGCTTTTGTAAACAATCTGACGGATGAGACATTAAATAAACCTTTCAATTACAAATCAACGAAAGGCGATCCTTTCCAAAGAATTTTGTGGCATGCAATGACGCATGTCGTCAACCATGGCACACAACATAGAAGCGAAGCCGCTACCCTGCTGACAGAATTAAGCCGCTCGCCCGGCGACATCGATCTTATTCTCTTTATAAATGAGATGAAATAAAAATTTCGGCCTATTCCTTCGTCCACGAACATGCGGCTCCGCGCGGGCGGGAAATCACAAAACCTATGACAAACACGATAAAAAATTTCTTTCTACGTCATAAATATAAAATCGCGATCTTTGCGCTCATGGCCTTTGCTTCTGCAATATGTGTCTCGCTGGTGGCCGCACGCATCGCCTATAGTGACTCGCAACGCTACACCAGCCTGGTATGGAATCTCTTCCTCGCGTGGATTCCCTTTACGCTGGCATATCTTGCGTATACACTCTCATGGAAGAAACAGCTTCTGTACCTTGTACTCCCCATTACTGCCGCGCTTTGGTTGATTTTTTTCCCGAATGCGCCCTACATCCTGACAGATCTGCAGCACCTCGCAAAAGAATCTACCAACACACCGCTTTGGTATGATGTAATTCTATTAGTTTGGTTCTCATGGACCGGGTTATTGCTAGGACTTGTATCGCTCTACCTTATCCATAATATTATTCAACGAACTTTTGGGCGCTTGCTGGGTTGGACTTTTGTTTTCGTTGTTTCAGGCTTGAGTAGTTTTGGCGTATATCTCGGCCGCTTCATCCGATTTAATTCATGGGATTTGCTCAACGACCCAAAAGAGATCGTGGTCACTATTCTTGGGCTTGCGATTGATCCATCCAGGCGCCTGGTCGCGTTTACCGTTCTGTTTGCAGTCTTTTATTTATTTGTTTATTTAACCCTGTATTCGTTCGGCCACCTGGTGCAGGAACACCCAGACACAGCTTCAGCGCATGCATAAACCCTGCGAGTTATTGAAAGCCTTTGAAAGTAGTTACCTGTATACTCAGCCTCAACTTCTGGAGGCCATAACCATGAAAAAACTTTACGGAAATATATCACCCAACAAATTTCTTCTGACAGTATTTGCATTATTGTGCGGGGCTACAATAATCTCATTAGTCCTCTTCCGCATTCGTACAATATTGAGCGGCTCATATGATTATTTTTTCTTAGTCTGGAATATTTTCCTCGCATGGATTCCACTTGGGTTGGCGTACATGACCACCGTTTTCGCCGGAAGACGCAGCTATATTTTCTTAAGTGTGCCTTTTGCCGCATTCCTTTGGTTGATCTTCTTTCCGAATGCCCCGTATATCCTGACAGATTTGGCGCATCTCGGAAACTTAAAACCTGGCATACCCGTCTGGTTTGACGTATTATTAATTATTTGGTTCGCCTGGACCGGGCTCCTGCTGGGCATGGTCTCCCTGTTTCTAATGCAGGATATCGTTCGGCGTGAATTTGGCCGCGCCGCAGGCTGGCTATTTATTTTTGCAGTGGGTTTGCTTGGCAGTCTCGGTATTTACATTGGAAGATTCCTGCGCTGGAACTCATGGGATCTGCTGTTCAACCCTTTTGAACGGGCTAAAGAATTCATGAATTACGCCGCCCACCCAAGCTTGCAATCCATTTTATTCATTGGTGTGTTCTCCACATTTTTCATCTTCTTTTACATAACCATTTATGCCTTTGGTCTTTTAATTCAAGAACGGGCGCAACAAATTCCACAGGAAATAAAATGACCCATCTCATCGTTTTACGCGGCGGCGGCGATCTTGCCAGCGGAATTGCCCTGCGATTACACCGTACTGGCTATCAAATTATTATCCTCGAGCTGGAAAAACCCTTGGCGGTTCGCCGCAGCGTATCTTTTTGCGAGGCTGTTTATGAAGGCGTGCATTCTGTTGAAGGCGTCACAGCGCGCTTAGTATCGCCCGACCAGCTTCAAGTTTCGATGGATGCGGATGAAATTCCCATTGTAATTGATCCGCATGCGAATATTTTACGCAATCAATTTCTGACCAGCACCCAATCTACTTTTGTGATTGACGCGCGCCTGATGAAATCCACACCTGACCCTTTGGGGGTAAATATCCCGCTTCACATCGGGCTGGGACCTGGATTCATCGCAGGTGAGAATTGTCACGCTGTCATCGACCCGAGCGCGCGCTGCAGCTCGGCTTCACGGGACCGATGCTGCGCGGTTCGGGAATAGCCTGGGACCTGCGCAAGAAGCAGCCGTATGCGGCGTACGACCGGGTCGATTTCGACGTGCCCGTCGGCGTGAACGGCGATTGCTACGACCGATATCTCTGCCGCGTCGCCGAGATGCGCCAGTCGAACCGGGTCGTCCGCCAGT
>JANODZ010000533.1:0-6421 GCA_031412935.1 Anaerolineales bacterium | reverse complement strand
TTATCCGCCACCGATCCTGACGCTGGCGCGACCTTCACTTTCAGTTTGTCGTGTTTGACTGCCGGCGCAGACGATGCTTCATTCAATATTGCCGGAACAAACCTGCGCGCATCCGCTGTGTTTGACTTTGAAGTTCAAAATGTATATAACATCTGCATCCGGGTCACCGACCAGGGCGGACTCACATTCGATGAAAACTTTATTATCATCGTCAGCAACATAAATGAAGTTCCGACTGATATTGCATTGTCAAACAACAGCATTGCTGAGAACAATATTGTCAACGCAGTGATTGGGATACTGTCTGCAACGGATGTTGATGGCGGCGAAACATTCACATTCAGTTTAACCTGTGCCATTGCCGCGGCAGATGATGTCTCCTTCAACATCAACAGTACAGACCTGCGCGCCTCTGTAGTTTTTGATTTCGAGACGCAAATTTCCTATTCGATCTGCATCCGCGCCACAGATAGCGGCAGTAACACTTTTGACGAAAACTTCATCATCACGATCACAGATTTGGATGAGATTCAGCCTACAGTCACGATAGACCAGGCCATTGGCCAAATTGACCCCACGAACACAACCCCTGTTAATTTTACGGTTGTCTTCAGCGAACCGATTGTTGGGTTTATTGCAACAGATATTGCGTTGTCGGGTACAGCCCTGCCAACCACTGCCGTGGTAACAGAGATCGCTCCAAATGACGGCACAACCTACAATGTCGCGGTCAGCGGCATGACCAGTAGTGGAACCGTGATTGCATCCGTGAACGCAGGCGTTGTTACAGACATCGCAGGCAACGGTAACACCACATCCACCAGCACAGATAACATCGTCAATTTTGACATAAGCTACCCCGTTGTACTTTTCAACGCCGATACCACACCTGCAAATTCATCCACTTTAACCGTAGGACCTGTACAGATCACGGTCGCATTTAATGAGGATGTGAAGAACGATGGCTCAGCAGGAGCTGCGAATAATATTGTCAACTACCTGCTGGTCGAAGCTGGCGCGGATCTAACTTTCGATACTTTATCCTGCCTGGCCGCGCTAGTGGCGGATGATGTGCAAATACCGATCGACAGCGCAGCATACACAAATAATGGCGGCAGTGGCCCTTTTGTTGCCACACTCAATATCAACGGAGGTACTCCATTGCCCGTTGGCAATTATCGGCTTTTCATCTGCGGCACAACCTCCATCGAAGACCTTGCGAGCAACGAGCTAAACAATGGACTTTTAGACTCCACTCTCAATTTTATTGTAACCGCGCTGAACACACTCCCCGACACGGGATTTCCGATGAACGAAGTTACATCCATTCCACATCAACCAGCGGATTTAAAATACGCTTCATATTCCGACCTCCAGTTGGAGATTCCCAAATTGAATTTGAAACTATCGATTGTCGGTGTCCCGCTTAAGAACGGCGGCTGGGACGTTACCTGGCTTAACAGGGACGCAGGCTGGCTCAACGGCTCCGCCTTCCCAACCTGGAACGGGAACTCTGTCATCACAGGTCATGTTTGGGATGCGCTCAACAGACCCGGCCCATTTGCTGAATTGAAGAAGCTAAAATATGGCGACCAGATCAAAGTCCACGCATTTGGGCAGGTTTATACTTACGAAATACGCGAAAGTAAATTGATTTTATCCTCCAATAAAACTGTGGTCTTCAAACATCAAGAGAAATCATGGATCACCCTGGTCACTTGTGAAGATTATAAAGAACAGGCTAAAAAGTACTTATACCGACGCATGCTGCGTGCCGTGCTGATCAGTATGAATCCTGGAAATTAATCAGGGGCTGCCCAATGAACCTGGCGGGAGCAATTGCTCCCGCCATGTTTTTCTTTCCATGTAGAATCATCCTTATTATCGCACCTCCAGAACACATGCAGTGTTTATGGGTACACAATGCAGGCGCCTAACAAAAAACTTTCTTTCTGGATAAAACTTTTATATGGTTCCGGTGAATGGGGAATTTCCAGCATCGGGATGATGCGTTCCATATTTTATGCCATCTACCTGACAGATGTTGTCGGGCTTGAGCCGCGCCTGGCCTCCTTCGGTGCGTTGGCAGGAATTGTCTGGGATGCGATCAATGACCCGATTATTGGTTACCTGACAGATCGGCTTAGCACCCGCTGGGGGCGCCGTCGGCCGTTCTTATTGTGGTTCGCGATTCCATTTGCGCTGAGCTTTGTCGTTCTATGGTCCGCGCCCCAATGGGAAAATCAAATTGCTTTAACGATCTATGTGACTTTTGCCTTTATGCTCGCGGATACCCTTCAGACTCTCATCTCAGTCCCGTATCTTTCCCTGACGCCTGAACTGGCTCCCGGTTACGATGAACGCACCACGCTGACTAGTTATCGCACCGTGTTTCAATTGGTTGCCTCTCTTGCAGTTGTGGTTGCTGCGCCCTCCATTATTAATGGATTGCTTGTACATGGGTACTCTCAGCAACAGGGTTTCATGGCTGTCGGCGCGCTCTTTGGTTTTACAGGCGCAATTCCATTGTTGTTGCTGGCATATTTTGTGCGCGAAACATCCACGCCCGAGCAAACTGAATCGCTCCCTTTCAAAGATATCTTTCGTGTGGCCTGGAGAAATATTCCGTTTCGTTATGCGGCGGGAATGTTCATGCTCAATTGGTCCGCGGTGGATATGATCGCGGTTGCATTCCCTTATTTCCTACTATATTGGGTGGCGCAGGGTGATTTACGGGAGCAGGTAAATTTCTTTGGGTTCAAACTCGCGCTTGAGTCCGCTTTCTTTGGCGTATTGATGTTGGTTTGTATCTTGTTTGTTCCTTTCTGGTTATGGATGGCTAAAAAATATAATAAGCGCCAGGCTTATATTGCAGGTATGCTTTTCTGGGTCATCGTACAGTTGTTGATCTTCACGATTCCCCCGCATAATATTCCTTATCTGTTGACGATTGCCGCCCTGGCTGGAATTGGCGTTTCTGCGGCCTATATTTTACCTGACTCATTATTTGCAGATATCATCGAATGGGATGAATTGCTGACGCACCGCCGTCAGGAAGGAATCTATTTTGGCGCCCGCGCATTTATCCGCAAGTTGACTGGGGCGTTTATCATCTTTATTACTTTACAATCCCTGGGCTGGACCGGATATCATACTCCGCCTGTGGGTGTTGCAAACTTCCCCCAGCCTGAAAGCGCGTTGTTGATGATCCGTTTGCTGGTGTCTCCACTGGGCGCGATCATGCTTTTTGGCGCAGTCATTTTTGCATGGTACTTCCCGCTGACGCGCGAAAGATATGAGCGAGTTCAAAGATTACTTGAAAAGCGCAGAGCGGCCAGCCGTTTGCAATAGAAATAAAAAATGAGCAGTTCAATAACTGCTCATTTTTTATTGAGTCTATTTTGGTATTTAGATCACTGCCAATTCCTGGTACTCGCCAAAAGTTTCCTTCATCACGCCAATGATCTCACCCAAGGTAACATACGCATGGACACATTCCATAATATAAGGCATTGTATTTTCTGTGCCCAGGCACGCGATTCTTAACCTGTCCAGGGTCTGCCCTACACGCCCGCTGTCGCGTGTCTTGCGGACTTCGTCCAGGCGGGTCACCTGGCGGGTGTACCCATTTGGATCCATTTTAAGGATGGGGATGGCGATCGGTTTACCTTCTGCATAAGCGTTGACGCCCACGATCTTGCGAATACCCGTATCAATTTCACGTTGATAACGATAAGCCGCGTCTGCGATCTCGCCCTGAAAGAATCCTTTTTCAATGGCGGGGATCACGCCGCCCAGTTCTTCGATTCTGCGGAAGTAATCATAGGTCTGTTTTTCCATTCGGTCAGTCTGCGCTTCGACGAAGAAACTGCCGCCCAATGGATCCACCGTATTGGTCACGCCTGATTCTTCGGCGATGATCTGTTGTGTGCGCAGGGCGATCGTCACGGAATGTTCGGAGGGCAAAGCCAGCGCTTCGTCCATGGAGTTGGTATGCAAACTTTGAGTGCCGCCGAGGACTGCGGCAAGAGCTTGCAAAGCAACGCGCACAATATTATTTTCAGGCTGCTGCGCGGTTAACGAAACGCCGGCTGTCTGTGTATGGAAGCGTAATAACCATGAGCGCGGATTCTTCGCCTTGAAAGTCTCGCGCATCTCACGCGCCCAAATGCGGCGCGCGGCGCGGTACTTGGCGACCTCTTCAAAGAAATCGTTATGAGCGTTGAAGAAGAAGGACAGGCGCGGCGCGAACTCGTCCACATCCATGCCGCGTGCAATGCCCCATCTTACGTATTCGAGTCCATCGGCTAATGTAAATGCCAATTCCTGCACAGCTGTGGAACCAGCCTCGCGGATATGATATCCGCTGATCGAGATCGTGTTCCACTGCGGAACTTTCTGCGCGCCGAATTCCATCGTGTCTACCACCAGTCTCATGGATGGTTCGGGCGGGAAGATAAATTCCTTTTGCGCGATAAATTCCTTGAGAATATCGTTCTGTGTGGTGCCGCGTAATTGATCGAGACGCAGTCCTTGTTTTTCGGCAGCGGCAAGATACATGGCCCAAATGATCGCGGCAGGCGAGTTGATGGTCATGCTCGACGAGACTTTATCCAGCGGAATGCCTTCGAGCAGTATTTCCATGTCTTTTAATGAAGAGATCGCCACGCCGCATTTGCCGAATTCACCCAGCGCTTCGGGTTGATCGGTGTCGTAGCCCATCAGCGTCGCCAGGTCGAAGGCAATGCTCAATCCGGTTTGACCCTGTTCCAGCAGGTATTTGAAGCGCTTATTCGTTTCCTCTGCCGTGCCGAAGCCTGCGAACATTCGCATCGTCCACAATTTGCTGCGGTGAAGAGTCGGGTGGACTCCGCGTGTATAAGGATATTCACCCGGCAACCCAAGATCGGTTTCGTAATCCAACTCCGCGATATCTTCTGGAGTGTAAAGTCTATTAATGGGCTCGGATGAAGTTGTGAGAAATTCATCTGCGGCATGGCGTTCCGGCAGCTGCGTCAACGCTTTTTGCAGGGAGGTCTTCTCCCATTTATCCAGCGATCCTTTTAATTTATCTAGTTTTTTCTTATCGTACATGGCGCTCTCCTTTGGCGGGATGAAAAGATTATAACCCCCTCCCACCCTGCCTCCCCCAAAATGCAACGAACTTCAGTTGCATTTTGGGGGAGGTGTCCGCAGGATGGAGGGGGTCTGGTATACTACCCAATTCGTAATGAAAATAAATTATTTATCTGCTCAATTGCAGATATTAAAGGTAACATATGCCCCGCTTTGAAATTGATGTAGACCCTTGTGACCATATTACTGCGGATGCCATAGGCAGTCCGGGCCAGCGTGTGTTTTATTTGCAAGCCTATCAGGAAGAACGTACGATCACGATCCTGATCGAGAAAGCTCAGTTGCAAACACTTGCCATCGGCGTGGAACAATTCCTTTCGCAGATCAATCAGCAAAATCCTGATCTTGAAGAAGCCTCGGGCGATTTTTTTGAAGAGCACATGCGTATTCATCCGCCGGTAGACCCTCTCTTTCGCGCAGGGGAGATCGGCCTCGGGTATGATAAGGAACGTGACCGCGTCGTCATTTTCACCAAGGAACTGCTCACCGAAGAGGATGAACCCGAATCCGCGGCGCAGATCCGTTTTTGGGCAACCCGCACTCAGATCCGCAAGCTGGCACGTTGGGGGATGGATGTTACAAATCGCGGCCGTCCCGTTTGTGTGCAATGCGGTCAGCCGATGGAACCTGAAGGACATTTTTGTCCCAAGAAGAACGGGCACCTGCACTAATGTTTCAACGTGTAAACGTTTGAACGTTGTAACGTTTCCCCATGAAAAAAGAAATCACTAAAATACAAACCGCCCTTGAACTCGGCGAATACGAACTCAAAGGCCAGTTTATGCTCGGCAGTAATTACACCTTTCTCGTGGAGGTTCAGCATGAAGGCCTGATATATAAAGCTGTCTACAAACCAAGCAAAGGCGAGCAGCCCCTGTGGGATTTTCCCGACAGCACACTGGCACAGCGTGAAGTGGCTGCGTATCTCTTGAGTGAACAACTGGGCTTTCATTTTGTTCCTGTCACGGTCCTGCGCGAAGACGGCCCTCACGGACGCGGATCGCTTCAACAATATATCAACTACGACGTTGAATATCATTACTTCAATTTCACAACAGAAGATAAAGCCCTGCTCAAGCCCGTCATGCTGTTTGACCTGTTGATCAACAATGCCGACCGCAAAGGCAGCCATGTTTTTTTTGAGGATGTCATTCACAAACTATATGCCATCGATCACGGGGTTTGTTTTCATGAAGAGAATAAATTACGGACTGTACTATGGGATTTTGCCGGGCAGGCGATTCCTGATGAATATCTTGCGCCTCTTTCTCTAGCCGACAGTTGG
>JANODZ010000532.1:0-6671 GCA_031412935.1 Anaerolineales bacterium | reverse complement strand
CTTTCACTTGCGTAGGCTGCGATCTCTTTGGTATCGCCCATCGTTAACAAAATCTTGCCATCTCCAGTAACGCCTGCTTCGCGCGCAGATACTGGGTCTTGATCGGGATTTATGAACTTATAATCAAACTTGCCGTTACTGTTGGTCTTGAATTTTAACAAGATTTCATCCGCGCTGGCAGAATTAATATTTGCTGAGAAGTATGCAGTGGCGATTACTTTTTCAGGCAGGGTGGCAAGGGCTTGCAGGGTTTCGGGCGCAAGGGTGTTGGATTTATTTTCTGTTAAATCCCAGGGCGCTCCGAGAAAATCTGGATTCTGATAGGCAAGCATGTTTACAACAATGAGGATGCCGACAAATGCCAAAGTGATGATCAGCGAATTGGAACCGTAACGCGCCTGGCGTCCAGTAAAGAAACGGCGGATTGTATCCGGCGACATGATCGCGTAGGCGGCCAAACCGACAACGAGCAATGCAATGCTGATCTGAAACGCAAGGTTGAGCCCATCTGTATTTTCGAGCGTGAACATTTCTGAAGCAAGCATGCCTTTAGCGACACCGATTAAACCTGTTGAAATACAGGCAATTAGGGCGACGATCAAGCCAACAAAAGCATAATTTGCCGAGGGGTTTTTCTTTTTTCCAGCCATTAGCGCCATCTCCGAATTTCAATAGCGCTGGTTCCAACGAACAGGCCCAACGCGGTAAGACTTAAGTAGTAAACGATATCTCCCAGATTGATCGTGCCGTTATTCATGGACTGCGAGAAATGTGTCGAAAGGCTAAGATAATTGAGCACATCTCCGCCTTGTGGCAGATAACTTGCCGGCAAACTGATCATGAACCATAGAAAGAAGAACAATCCAAGGGTTACAAAGAACGCTGCAAATTGATTTGTGAACACAGCGGAGATGCCAGTGCCGAGTCCAAGCAGGGCGGCGCACACCAGGATCAACCCTAAATAGGAAGAAATAATAAGTTTCCAGTCAATTCCTGGAGAAACAAAATTATTGATGACAAGTGGAAACATAAGGGTCAGCGCTGCAATGGAGAGAACAAATAGAAACGCGCCTAGCCATTTACCGCTGACGAGTTCAAAATCACGTATCGGGGCAGTTAATAATAACTCTAACGTGCCCATGCGCGCTTCATCAGATATCAGCCGCATAGTTATTGCGGGGCTTAGAAAGATCATCAGGAACACGAATAGCCAGTTGATCGGCGCGCTTTCGGGAGCAGGTCCACCCTGCAGGGCTTGTTGCGAACTGACGAACATGATCAAGGAAAAATAAATCCCAAGTGGCAAGAGGATGGCAAACGCCACCACATAAGCCAGCGGACTGTTAAAGTAGTTATCGTATTCACGTTTAGCGATCGTCCAGATATTTCTCATGGTTGCCTCTTTATTTCGTTTTAGTATCGGAGCCAGTGAGTTCGAGGAAGATATCCTCCAGGCTCATACCCAATGGGCGGAGTTCAAGCAGGTCGTAGCCTGAATTGATGACTTGCTTGGCTACCTCGGGGCGTAAATCTTTGCCGGATGAAAACTCAAATTCCACTGTACCGTCTTCTTTTGTTGCTACGCCCTGCACGCCTTTGACTTGTTTGATGGTCTTGGCGAGTTCATCACCATCACCGCGCACGCGCACCACTACGCGTTCAGCGCCGATCAAGCGCGCTTGCAGGTTTTCAGTGGTATCTTCCGTGACGATCTTGCCTTTGTTGATAATAATGACGCGGTCACAGATATTTTGCGCTTCATTCAAAAGGTGAGTGGAAAGCAGCACGGTTCGGTCTTTGCCTATATCCCGAATCAACTTGCGTACTTCCACAACCTGCCCGGGGTCAAGACCGATTGTGGGTTCGTCGAGGATTAAAACCTCCGGCCGATGGAGAAGCGCCTGCGCCAGCCCCACTCTTTGTCGCATGCCTTTGGAAAGGTTGCCAATATAACCATTGGCCCGCTCGGTCAGGCTGACCATATCCAATACTTCATCCACCCGATCGTCCACATTTGGAATTTTTCGCAATTCGCCCATGAACTTTAAATAATCGAAGAGAACCATTTCGGTATAAAGCGGAACCGTTTCTGGTAAATACCCAACACGCTTGCGAACCTCGAGTGATTCTTCGACGACATCGTAGCCCGCTACAATTGCTTCGCCATCGGTTGGCGGCATGTATCCAGTGAGAATTCGCATGGTGGTCGTTTTCCCGGCGCCGTTGGGTCCGAGAAAGCCAACAATTTCACCCTGCTGGGCATCGAACTTCAAGTTGCTAATGGCACGGCGGGCGCCATAGTCTTTAGTAAGAGCACTAACTTTGATCATTGCTTCTCCTTGCCTTAAGATTTAAAATTTAGCTTGGTTTTTATCAAGCAGTAGGCACGACCCGTGGGTGGTGCCTACTGTGTAATTCCGATGATTACTATACAATAATTCGAGTCCCAAAGTCAAGCGGGTAACAAACTTCTAATCTAATGCTAATCTTTCCTGCCCGGCTTTAATAAGCGGGTGGCTTACTTCCTTTATTTTATCTAAATGAGTATTCAGAACTCAAAACTTCTTTACACATGCAGGACTATGATTAGATCACCTAATCATAGTCCTGCATGTAATCATTCCAATCCCAATTCAGACGCCTAACATTGTTGCTTAAGCCACTCCTTCCATTTTTGGTTGTACTCACCAAACGATATCCCAAAGGATTTTTGTACTGCTTTTTTTAAATCGCCTGTATCATCCAGCGCGTTGGCTAATTTCCAAAATCCATCCAGACCGCCGTGGTTTTCAACTGTAAATGTGACGAGTGAAGTGGCGAAACTATAACTTAAACCAAAATCATGGTCGAGCTGGTACATATGCATCAGGTCTTGTTTGATGACGACGCCGCTCTCATCCAGAATTGGAATAAGCGTTCCGGTGCGCATTGAATCGCAAGCCCAATAAAGATTCTCATCCGCCCCCGCTACATATTCTGCCAAACCCTCAGACATCCAGTCTGATAAGCGGCCGGCGTTGTCAAAGACGCGCGCATGAGCCATATGTGTATATTCGTGAGTCAGTGTTTTCTGCAGCTCACCATCCCACCCGATCGATGGATCATAAAAACCGTAAGCAAATGAAGACGGTGTGTATACCTCAATCGTATTTTCCAGCGCGTTGCTGTTTTTGTTGTATAGGGCGATGGCGTTCATGGGATTAAAAGGACTTAAGCCGTAAATGGGCATGATCTTGACGTTGGCTTTTTCCTTCGGAACCTGACGTAGTACTTGATCGACATTTGTTCGCGCAGTTTCCATCATATCCATGATCTGTTGGTTGACATCCTCTGCCCACGGATAGGTTGTAAAAGTGAAGTGCTCAGTGTCAATGATCATTGCAGCGCCGACCTGTTCCACGGATGGCTCGGTGATGACCCAATGCCCATCTACCAAACGAAAAGGCCAATCAGCTTGATATCCGCCCGAGGTTGAAAACTGGGCAATCACGTAACCAAGCTCGCGTTTGTTGATGCTGATCAATGTGTAATTAAATGTGCCGCTTCCCGCATCTGAAGATATTTGATAATCGTCAAAGCGGCTGCGGACAATACGGCGGAAGGGTTTATTTTCCTGGTCGACCACTTGTTCAAGCAAATTAGGATTGTTATCGTTGTAGGCTTTGGAGTAGGTGTCTAGTGATTCCTGTATACTTGCTTTAATTTTATCGTCACTTAAACTTAACGGGTCGGCGGGTGAAGAATCCACAGGAGTTGGTGTTGAGGGAGCGGATTTTGTTACAAAGGGCCTAGTCAGCGTTTGACAGGCAATTTGAGATGAGATTATTACACTCAGTGCGAAAACAATTTGTATCAATTTGTGGCATTTGGGTTTCATTTCAACTCCGTGTAGGATTTAAGACCTGACAGGTTTATAGAAACCTGTCAGGTTTTATTATTTTCCCGTCATCAAATCATCCACCGCATGAGCCAACTCGCGTAAATTGCTGACCTTCATCACATTATTGCACAGCGGTTTATATTTTGCCATGTCACTGTCGCCGTGCCACAAATATTCAGGTTCAGGATTCAGCCAAATGGTGCGCGTGGATCGGCGCGACATGCGCGAGAAAATGTCGAGGCGCGGGTCATTATAGTTGTTGCGGCCATCTCCGACGATGATGAGCGTCGTCCCGCTGTTGAGCGTATCCATATAATCATCATTGAAATTATTCAACGACCAGCCGAGATCGGTGTTGTAATGTCCGCTGGGCATGCGCCACAAAACGGATTGAATCGCTTCGTCTGCATTCGAGCCGCTGAAATCCTCCGAGATGGATTCAAGATGATCAATAAATGCAAAGGCGTGGGTCTTGCGCACTTGTCCCTGCAAAGCAAAAAGAAAACTTAACATCAGTTCCGAGCAAAAACGCATCGACGTGCTCACATCGCAAATGACCACGATCTTTGGTTTGTGAACGCGGCTGCGAAATTTAATTTCCATGGGTACGCCGTTGTATTTCAAACTGGCGCGAATGGTGGCCTTCGCGTCCATCTTTCCATTTTTGGCGCGCTTCTGTCGCAGCGCGATCCGTGTGCGCAGCGCGGCGGCAAGTTTCTGTACCTCACGCTGTAAAAGTTGTTTGTCCGCATCCGACAAAGCCTCGAACGGGCGGTTCATCAAATTATCAATATTTTCTCCGCGCGGCTTCCCGCTTAAATTCTCGGCAATGCGCTGCCCCGCGAATTGATCGATCTGCTCCTGCAGCGCTTTCAGGTTTTGTTGAATCATGCCTCGTATCTGCTCAATGCGCTCGCGGCTCATGCCCATCTGCGCGAGTTGTTCCATCAATTCCTTCATTGCTTTTTGCACTTGCGGGAATGCCAGTGCGCGCAGCATACGCTGAGTCATCCAATTTTGATAATCAAGATTGTCCGCTTGATTCAGCCCGGCCATTTTCGCGAGCGACTCCAACTCCGATTTGGTGAGCGGCTCGCCATTCATCAACCTTTCCATCTGCTGACGGAGCTGCTCCACAAACTGACTCAGCGCCTCGGCCCACATCTGCGCCTCTGCGGGTGTCATCTCATCTGACGGATTTCCGCCCATCTGCGGCGGTTGTCCTGATCCGAAGAACAATGGAAATAATTTGTCGAAAGTGGGTATGTCTTTTAAATCCTTGATCAACGTGGTGCGCAACGACAGACGGAATTCTTCGCGGTTTTGAATCCCCATGATGTCAACCGCCGAAAAAGCCTCGGCCGACTCCGCTAAGGACACGCGTATTCCGCTCGCGCGCAACGCTGCAATTAATTGTAAGATGCGGGATTCCATTAACTAGTTATCCTTATAAAGCGATCATCGAATTTATTGACAAACAGAAGGAGCGCTGGAGACCTTATGGCGATCAATGGAACTTTTAAAAAATGTATTGTCAGATAATAGTGGATATGATTCTCCGAAATATTCATTAAATATGATTCGAAAGGTGTTCACATTAGTTATTTCCGGGTAAATAAGCCGACTGCCCTGATGCGGGAGATAAAATGCACTTAAATTTTTAGTTCGAGTCGGTCCCGACGTCCAGCCATGGTCACTTTGCAAGACGATGATCGGGGGTATTTCGGATTTTTCGATGATCGTTTGCAGGATATCGATCATTTTGGTATTGGCAAAACGAACCTGGTCCAGATACGCCTGTGTATCACCGGTTACGGGATACCGAAAACGAATGGCACCAGAATTCCACCGACAATTCGTACGATCAGCCACAAAAGATGGACCAGGTCATGCGAGGCGAACCCAAATCGGAAAAGAGAAAAAGACGTCATCAGCAACCGCAGGATCGCAGCAACCGCAAGCGCCCTGGTAAACCACGACAGCGGACCAATCGACATTGTCGGAGTCGTGAGATACCAATGTCCGAGCAACATACCTGTCAGAGAGGCACCCAAAACTGCCGCTGATGCCAGGTCTGAAAGCAGCAAATTCAGCGAGTCAAAACTGACTCCGCCCGCCAGCGATGCTGTCGCCAGCGAGAGGAGGCACAGAATGGCGATCGCATAGATTGCAATGGCACCCGGTAGTCGCCGTCCCAACTTCCACACGATATGCCCGCCAAATGCGACGACGGCAGCGCTGAGCTGCGCGAAGTGAATCAGTGTGTTTCCCGCCTGCGTGCGCATGCCGGATGTCATCAAACTGGCAGGCGAATTCGTCTCCTGCGAAGGATTGCCCGGTTGCACGACAAGCACCAGGAGCACACTGAGCCCCAGTGCGACCAGCATCTGAATGCGGAAGAAGCCATCCGTCACATCCTTGCGGGGCATCAGCAGCCACATCATCGCAATTCCCGTGACCAGTTTCAGTACAAATGATTCAATCATGATCACTCATCACTTGCCGTTGATGAGGGCCATCGCTTCTGCGCGGCTGGCGAGGTTGTTACGGAACATCCCACGGACAGCGCTGGTGACTGTCAACGCTCCAGGCTTCTTGACGCCGCGAATTGTCATGCAGGTATGCTCAGCCTCACTGACTACAATCACACCGTGGGCTGAGAGTTCGTTTTCAATCAGGTCGGCGATCATGTGAGTCATTCGCTCCTGAACCTGCGGTCGACGTGCCACCTCATCCACCACGCGCGCCAGCTTGCTGAGGCCGGTGACGCGGCCTCGAGGAATGTAGCCGA
>JANODZ010000531.1:0-2678 GCA_031412935.1 Anaerolineales bacterium | reverse complement strand
CTGGACATGAATAACATCAGGCAAAGCACGACCACGATGAGATACTTTAAATCCGATCCGTCGACCATAAAAAGGTGCAGGGTTTGGTTCAATAGGTAGACGGTTATGCCCGCCAGGCCAAATCCAGCCAAGTCTGCAAGCAGGGTCAACAGGAACATACGGCGGCGATAGTGTCCGCTTTGGATTAATTTAATCCGCGCATTCCGAATAAGTGTCTTCGTTTCGGGAATCATGGTAATTTCACTTCAAGAAACAGCCGGTATACAAACTACATGCATCCGCCATTCCGACATGAACGTTCAAGTCGGATAATATAGTATGGATCATCACACGCACGATGAAGGCCGGCTTGCCGGCCGCACCTCAACGGCGATTTTTTACTGAACAGCGAACTGATCGCCTCTTTTCAGACTTTCGAACTGCACAGCCGCCCGCGACATTCATTTCATGTACATGGCAGCAGATGGCACGGATCCAGTAAAATTTCATAAATAAATCAGGGCTAACAAGAAGAGGCCATGACAGTGCTTAAGGTACGAGGACTGTAATGGCCTCCGGGAATCTTTCGCCCTCGCCAAGGCTAAAAAATATTTTTACTTCAAGATCTGATATCAGTCATTTTCATCAATTGTTAGTGCATTATCGCTTCTAACCCGATTAGTATACCTCATCCTGACTCCTTGGACAATAATATGAACTTCGGGGAGTATCTAAACTGGAAGTGATACGAAGTCGATCAAGTGAAAAGAGTATTTCGGATAGAAGCGTTTCATAAGTTGTCGTTGGTTGTAACAATACACAAAGAGTTGAATGTTTCTGGAGAGTGATTGCTTTCTTCGGGAGAAACATCTGGACTTGCGAGCTAAACGTTTCAAGTAGTGACGCAAATCTGCGTTGACCGCTTCGACCGAGTAGGTCTCCTGTTTATCAGTTCGCATTTCATAAGGAGCGCCATAATATAAGGTGTCATACCCTGGGAAAGCATCACAGTAATACTGCTTGGCTTGAGGAGCGGGCTCTAAACAGGCTTGCAACGCTTCTGTCGTTCTGTGCGGCACGACATCCCAACTCAGAACATAGTGAGTGTCTCGATCCACTATTGTGAGAACATAGACTTCGTTTTTTTCTCTCCAACATAGGTGTATAGCTCGTCTAGCTCCGCCTTCCTGACCTTCTTCGGTATAGGAGCCGCTGGCAGTTTAGCGACGTACTGATTGACCCAGTTGGCAACACTTTGTGGATTGACCTTTAGCACACGTGCAATCGAGTTATAACTGCTTCCTTCCACATACATGCGTATTGCCAACAGACGCGTTTCGACTGCATACCCGTTTTCTTTTGGCTCAGGCGTATAAACTGCACCACATTCGTTGCATTTATACTTTTGACTCCCTGAACCATTCAAACCATTTTTTACTTGCCTTTTAATAGACTTACATTTTGGACATTTAATCCTTCTATTTTACATCACTTTGCCTTTAGGTACTCCCAATTTTCGAGGCTGGAAAAGATTTCTATTTAATGCATTATGATACGAGATACCTATGAAATCATTTCGCAAAGAACTTTGGTTCAACCTCCCTACACGACGTGGCTTCATAAATATGACTCCTCAAGTGGAAACATGCCTTCAAGAGAGCAAAATTCAGGAGGGCCTGATTCTGATTTCCGCCATGCATATAACGGCTTCTGTCTTCATAAACGATGACGAATCAGGCCTACACCAGGATTACGAACGCTGGCTGGAAGCGCTTGCGCCCCATGAGCCGACGAGTCAATATCTCCACAACCAAACCGGTGAAGATAATGCGGATGCACATCTCAAACGCCAAATTATGGGTCGTGAGGTAACCGTCGCCGTGACCGATGGCAAACTTGATTTTGGCCCGTGGGAACAGATCTTTTACGGCGAATTCGATGGGAAAAGAAAAAAACGGGTTTTGGTAAAAATTATTGGTGAATAAGGGAGAATACAATGCGCTTACAAAATAAAATCATCGCCACACTTATTGCGGAAGGCGTGGAAGACCTTGAATATTATGTCCCGCTCATGCGCCTGCAAGAAGAAGGAGCTCGGGTTATATCTGCAGGCCTTGATCTGAAACCGGTAAGAGGTAAAAACGGATTGTTCATCATCCCAGATGCCACAATTGAATCGCTGCGTGCCGGAGATCTTTACGCGCTGATCCTGCCCGGTGGCTGGGCTCCCGATAAAATCCGCAGGTATGATGTTGTGAAAGATCTCGTAAAAGAAATGAATAAAGCCAATAAAATCATTGGCATTATTTGTCACGGCGGATCAATTGCCATCTCAGCAGGTATCATCAAAAAAGGCCAGCGCGTAACGGGCTCTGTTGGAATCAAAGACGACCTCGTCAACGTGGGCGGGGTCTGGGCGGATGAACCCGCCTTTCGTGTGGATAATCAGGTTTGGGGGCGGGTTGTGGCGGATATTCCGGATTTCAATCGCGAGTTGGTGAAGGCGTTGGTTGAGGGTTGAAAGTTAGAAAGTTAAAGGAGGATGGTTCATCGTATCAGGAATTGGTATATTTAAAAGTTTAAGAATCGTTGGTGCGATTTGCAAATGCGATGGACGTGGCGGGGACCTGACGGCGCGATGCCGGCTTCCGGACGCCGGATTTTCTCACAACTCTTTTGCCATTCCGGCAGCGGGTGGT
>JANODZ010000530.1:0-1573 GCA_031412935.1 Anaerolineales bacterium | reverse complement strand
ACAGGAGGGTATCAGCCGCGTGAATTTGCAACTTGTGCGCTCTGCGGTGGATGGCGTCACAAATAGGATGGTACTAAACCCTGATATTTTCAACTCGCTAAACGAAGCGCTTTGGGCTCCTGACGCAAGCCTTGTGATCACAGTCTCCGGGCCGATACAGGAAGTCTATCAGGGCGGCATCACAGAGTTGTATTACACAGACGGGAGTGCTGCGATCTCGCTTTTGACGTATGCATTTGATTTGAAATGGGGGCCGTGAGAAAGATTTGTAATTCTAACCCCTAAAGATATTTAGGGGTTTTTAGTTAACAGATACTCATCAAAAAAGGCAATGACCTTCCCGGTATATTCTTCAGAATGAGATGAATACATTCCGAGATGCTGCACTCCCTCCTCCACCCAAATTTGTTTTGGCTCACGCGCGGCATCGAATAAACGATGAGATGTGTTCAGCATACCCGCGTTGCGCTCCCAACCGTCAATAATGAAAACGGCGCGCGGGCCGATATTTTCGATCTCATCCAGCGGGCTTACTTTATTTATGTTTACACCGCTTGACCATTCCCAGAAGAATAGCATGAAAGGCTGCATGAATTTGATCTGCGCGTTGGGATGTAGCGCCTCTGCCAGCGAGGTGAAGGAACTGTCACTGACCACTGCTTCGATCTCCGGGCGCTTCCCCGCAGTTAAGATCAATGTCGCTGCGCCCATCGAACCGCCCCACCCGCCGATATGCTGAACGTTGGGTTGCGCCAGCGCATAATCCAATGCAGCCTCCAGATCAAGCTGTTCATAATACCCCAGTGTCGAAACATCACCGCCGCTTTTCCCATGTGCACGAAAATCCCATGCCAATACGCCATATCCATGTTGAGCGAGCATGACATAAATGGCTTCAGGGCGGCTGGCGCTATACCCATGGGCGATTAATATAACTGCATGATTGCCTTCTGCGCGCGGCGGAGTGTACCAGGCCGCAAGCGGATTCCCGTCTGCGGTTATTAATTCAATTTCCTGATAGGGAATCCTATTTTCCTTTAGTAAATTTCCTGTTGGAATGATTCGCGCAGGATGAAGCATGGATTGCGCCCAGCGGCTGCTGATATATAAAATCAAGATAAAAGAAGTAAGCGAAAGTGAAAGAACCGCGATCGTGATCAGGTTGAGCCAGTAACGCAATCGGGTTTGATGGTTTGATCTCACACTACCCCAATATAAAATTATCGATCAACCTTGTCTTTCCAAACATCACCGCCATGGAAAGCAGGGTTTTTCCTTTCACCGTTTCCAGTTCTTCGAGCGAGTCATAATCAGCACAAGAGACATATTGCATCTGCGCGCGCGGCTCGCTTGATAAAACTTCTTTCATCTTTCCTCTCAGCTTCTCTGCATTTCGTTCGCCTGCCTGATAAAGTTCTTTTGCGGCATTTAATGCGCGATACAAAACCACCGCAGCTTCACGATCAGCGCCTGCCAGATATTGATTGCGGCTCGACATCGCCAGCCCATCTGCCTCGCGGATAATTGGGCAGACCACAACTGAACCCCGCCGACATCGCGCAGCGCGAGGGCC
>JANODZ010000529.1:0-5829 GCA_031412935.1 Anaerolineales bacterium | reverse complement strand
GAATTATACACTCTGTTCCTCTGAGTATGTATGCTTCAATCCAAAAGCCAACCCGATGCCGCCGCCCAGCGCGAGGATCGCAGCCCATAGAAAAGCATCCTGCCAAAAGCGAATCGGGAACAGGCGAATGAGGGTATCTGAAAAATAAAAAAGCCAGGAATCGCCAGTGAAGAAAATTCGGTGAAAGAGAGTAAAGAATTGCCAGAATACATCAGGGTTGATCGCAATTCCCATAACCGCGACCAGGCCGAGGGCTATTGCCAGCCCGATCATCCACATCCCGCCGCGGCGCAGACCATTGATGTAGCTGGGAATCCATTTTCCACGAACCGCGAGAATGGCAAGCAGTGCCAGTCCGCTGAGAGAGATCAACCAGGCACGCAGCGCGCCCCGCACCACATTTTTTACATCCGCCATATGAGCGAGCTCGCGCTCGTTATAAAGCGGACTTCCATCTTCAAATTGTAAATCACCAAGATATGAAATATCGGCTTTGTTGACGAGATACTGCAAGGCAAAGGGCGCCCATTCCAATCGTTCCTGCTGGGTCATGCCATATTCGTCGATTGGGAAGTAGGGCATTCTGTATTCAATGTTGATGAAAATGGGGCTGAGTAATATGCGCAAAGCTGTGCCGATCAGTGCAAGCGGAACAAGGAGGGACGTGAGGTAGGAGAGGAGGGTGGGAGTTTTCATAATTTATTGTTTCGTCTTTGCGAGGGCGAGGCTCTTTCGCCCGAAGCAATCTTCGCCATTGTCTTGGAGATTGCTTCACCGCAAAGAACAAGAGCGCGCCTCGCAATGACGAGGATATTATTTACTGCAAAAATTCCAAACCGCCCTGAAACACAAAATTCACGACCATTTCGTTGACGATCCATTCGATGGGCGCGCGGTCGTCGGTGAAGACCGTGGTGGTTGTGTAACCATCTTTGAGGTTTGTAAAGGTGGATGCCATGGCGGTGACAAGCAATGGGTCTGTGTTTGGGTCTGCGGCTAAAGCAGCCAGATTGGCGGAAAAGTTTTCGTTGTTGGTCGGCTGCAGGGTGGCAAAGATCATTGTGTTGAGTGTGCCCGGGATGTCCATAATATGAATGGATGGGAAGATCGTGCCCATGGTCGTGGCCAGTCCATCTATCAGCCTGCGGTCGCCGGGGACCGAACCCACGTTGAGGGTCAGTACCCCGTCGTCGGTTAAGTGCGCAGCGACGATCGTAAAAAATTCCTGCGTGGTCATGTGCGGGGGAATGTATGGCGGCCGGTAGGCATCCACGGCGATGATGTCATATTTATATGGACTGCGCTCGAGATTCAAGCGTCCGTCGCCGATATACACGGTTAAGTTCGGCAGGTTCAGTCCGAAATATTTTTTACCCACTTCAACAATTTTTCCATCGAGCTCAAAACCGTCAATGGGAATATCGCCATAAATTGCATTAGCCTGACGCGCAGCTGTGCCGGCGGCGAGGCCGACAATGGCCATGCGTTTTACATCCTGTGGTTTGCGGTTCGCGTAAAAATACGGGCCGACCGAAAACTGTTCCCACGGGCCGCCGTAATTCAATGTATCGGGATGATAAATTGAATGAACGCCCTGCCCATCGTTCAAACGCAAAAGTGTATAGCCGCTTTGTACTTGCACTTGAATATAGTTATATGCAGACTCGGTTTCATAGACCTGCCCAATGCTTTGCTTAAGCGCCTGTCCCGCTGAAAGCGCGGCGACGATCGCGAGGACGACGGGCATCCATATTAACTTTAGCATCTCCGGCCGGCTTGAAAATTTTGCGAGGCCGACCAGGGCAACGATCAACAGAAAAAATCCAAATACAAAAAAGGTTAGTTTTGTACCGATGGTTGGGATGGTGAGCAGCGTGGGAATGAACGTCCCTATGAAAGAGCCGAGCGTTGAGATGGCATAGATCTGCCCGGAGACCTGGCCTGTCTTCGAAGTGTCGTCCACCGATAGGCGGATGGCGAAGGGCGAGATCGCGCCGAGCAAGGTGATCGGAACACTGAATAGAATTAACACGGCGATGAAGGAACCCGCCATAATTCCGACACTCAATGCTTCAAACGCTGTCGCCGCGGACCTGAGAACGGGTCCAGCGATATAGGGGACGAGGCCGATCGTGAATGCGCCCCACGCCAGAATACGATACATTGCGCCCGGCGTTGGGTTTGCATCCGCCCATTTGCCACCCAGAAAATATCCCAGCGTAAGATAGATGAGGATCAGGCCGATAATACTGGCCCAAACTAAATTACTGGTGCCGAAGACATTGCCAATCAAACGCCCAGCGGCGAGTTCGGCCGCGAGGGTGGTCATGCCAGAGACGAAGACTGTGAAGAGCAGATATTTTTTCATGGTTGTCCAGTGGAAGAAGATGGGCGGATTATACTCGTAGTGAAGAAAGGAAAAGTGAATAAGAAAACCCCGTCGTTAAGTGGCGGGGATTTTTGTTGTTACTTTTGTGTATTTGCTCGTTCCAAATTCAAAATAAGCAGTTTTTCTAAAATCTGTTCATCAGAAAGATTATGCTGCCAGCCGTAAGCGTCCAATACGGCATGATCGAGTTTTGTATGGATGTGATCTAACGATTCGATTTCATCCAAGCCAATGATTCGATCTACCGCATCTTTAAATGTCTCAGGCATTCGCATTTTGCCTTTATATTCTGCCCGATATAATGCAAGCGCATTATAGAGATTGGTTAGCGTATGCTTTTTTAAAACCTTCTCAGAGTTATCGTACTGTCCGCCTTTGGGATTGAGCCATTCATTCCGAAAATCATCCAATTGTTTGGCGGCTTCTGTGATAGCTTGCACTCGCGGATTATCCTTCGGTTCATGGCTTGGCGACCACGGAAAAGGAAAAGATTCAAATGTGGTTGTCGGCGTATAACGGGGACGGTCTTCAAGAGATGTGCCTTGTCGTAATGCCCATAATTCATGAATTTTAGAATGTAATACGCCAAAGAAATAATCATCGTCACGAGCAAAGGCAAATAACGCATGATCCGCTAATATATCTTCGTTAAGCCATACAAATATTCTGTGTTTTGAAACTCCGGGCGTAACAATATATCTCTTTAGACCAGATAAAGCATTTCTCATTTCTGGTCTAGGTCGCTGATGTCTCCACCAAGCAACACCAGTACGATCTCCTGCTCTTGCATTTGCTCTAAAAGGCTTTACATTTTCAGAAATATATTCAAAAGGTTCACTATAGGTCGAAGCCTCTTTTTCAGTTGTGTCTGTGCCAAAATCAATAATCCATGTATTCGATGGCCTTCTAACTATATCTAGGGCATTTACAAATTTTTTCAATACTTTCTTGTTCTTCCCATCTAACTTAACCCATTCTTTTGCGTTAACCTCAGAAATATCAAACGGGCCTAGTGGTGTTACACCCATAAAAGCGATCCCTTGATTTTCGCCCAATGTCTTCGCTAAGGTTAGATTTGTACTGGAGGTTAAATCTGGATTGATGTGACTTACAATAACTCCATCAAGTTCGTGCATTTTCTGTGTTCCATCATCAAAACCAATCATTGAAACATTGACTGACGCTCCATCCAACACCCAATCGCGATCAGATTGTGCCCAAAAGATATTTCCACTTTGCTGTATTTGTTCTAGGACTTTTCGGTTAGCACCACCGCGAATTGAGTTTGTAGATAATAGACCTACACGTTTAACTTTACCTTCTTCTAAGTGTCGTCTTGCTTTTTCAAACCAATAACAAACCAAATCAACTTCATGCGGCACAGACCCTTTATAAGCCGCAAATATCTTATTTACATATTTATCACTCAACTCAACTCTAATCATTTTTCCGCCCAAAAATGGCGGGTTGCCAACAATTACATCTACAACAGGCCATTCAGGTTCTTTGCCCGTTTTCATATTAATAATCGCATCTTTGTTTTCAATTTGATGTAAAGGCTTCAAGATGGGTTCATCCATTTCAGCAAAGCCATTTTCAGCCCGCCATTGCAAATATCCGATCCAAACCGTGATTTGCGCCAATTCATGGGCGTAAGAATTTATCTCGATGCCATAGATTTGTTGCGGGTCAACCGTCAACGGAATATCGGTCAATTTCAAACGCGCCGCCAGCGTGATAATTTCCTTTTGCAAATCAAGCAATTGGCGCAAGGCAACATAAAGAAAATTGCCAGAGCCGCAAGCGGGGTCAAGCACGCGAATGGAGGCGACTTCATTTGAGAAATCTTGCAATAGCTGCTGGGCTTTTTTGGATTTGTCCGCGTGAGCCATGCTTTCAGCCTGCAATTTTATGGCTTGCCATTTTTCACGCAAGGGCTGCATCAAAACAGGCTCAATGACCAGCAGAATATCTTCCTTGCTGGTGTAATGCGCGCCTAATTGAGCGCGTTTGCGTTTATCTTCATCCAGTATTTGCTCAAAAATAGTTCCAAATATAGAAGGGTCAATGCTTGACCAATCTTGTGCGCTTGCATCCCGTAAACTTGGCGCAATATCGGGCAGTTCATCAGGCACAAAATCATCATCGAATAAACCGCCGTTGAAATGCGGAATGCGCGTAACGCCAAACATTCCGCCTGTCCGCATGCTGGCGAATAGATTCTTTAAACTTTGGCGAAATGATTCCAAGGGAAGATTTTGTTTAACGAGATTTGTAAAGACTTTATCTGGCAGCAAGCCGAGGTCTTCGGCAAACAAGAAAAACAGTAAAAGAACGATGAAATGCGCGAGGCGTTCAGGGTCTAACTTCTGCTTTTCCTTTTGCAGCAAATTTGCAACTGTTATAAACTGTTTGGCGCTGGCTTTGGTCACTTGCTCTGGCGTATCAGCGGGCTTGAAAGACTCAGGATCGTTAAAAGCGCGGCGTAATAATTCCACGCCTGAACCTGTAGAAATATCATCCAGAGTAATGGTATGTGTCTTTTTTACAGTGTTATTAAAATTCGTATGAATGCGGATTGTAAGAGTGTCGGAAGTAATCAACAGATAAGGATTGCCAAGCGAATCCTTGTATAAAAGTAATTGTTGATATGCTTTTTCCAAACTTTGACTATTTTTAGAGCCTTTATATTCCCAAATAAATTTGTTGCGATAAAACGCATCTGCCCAACCCTGTTCGCCTTCCGGCTTTTTAGCGCCTTCCTCAAAAGTGAAAAATTCCCCTTTGGGGTCTAATTCGAGCGGCGTTTTATGTCCTATCAGCGCGCAAATATCATTGAAATGACTTTGCGCGGTCGTGCGCTCTTTGAGCTGAATTTTGCTCCACTTGCGGACAAATTGCTGTGCTGTCATTGACATGGGGCAATTTTACTCCCTATCTCCTTATCCGTAGTGTAAAATGAAAATAAAAATACAAGAGGTTTTATCCAATGTACATCCCAAAACTTTATCGTCAAGAAGACCAAGAGAAAATATTAGATTTCCTAAAACAAAATAACTTCCCCGCATTGGTCACACATGACGGAGAAAAACCAATCGCTACACATATCCCTGTGGAAGTGGAGAGTACGGAGGACGATGGACTGAGGGTTTACGGTCACATGTCCCGCGCAAACCCGCAGTGGAAGAGTTTTGGCAGGCAGGAAGTTTTGTTGATCTTTCAAGGCGCGCATACTTATATTTCGCCGCGCTGGTATGACCATGTCAACGTGCCGACGTGGAATTATATGATGGTGCATTTGTATGGGAAGGTCCGCCTGGTGGAAGGGGATGAATTGTATGCTCTGATGAGCCGGCTTGTTCAAAAACATGAGGTGCAAACTTCTTACAGCCTCGAAGGCCTCCCGCAGGATTTTGTGCAAAAAGAAATGAAAGGCATCG
>JANODZ010000528.1:0-2350 GCA_031412935.1 Anaerolineales bacterium | reverse complement strand
ACATCCATTGTATTTACGCTCAAGAATGTTCCAGGCGCATTGTTCAAGGCCTTGAGTGTTTTTTCTTTGCGAGATATTGATTTAACCAAGATCGAATCGCGCCCGTTGCAAGGCAGCCCATGGGAGTATTTGTTTTACATTGACTTTATCGGCGCTACTCATGAAGACACAATAAAACGCGCGCTTGATCATTTGGGGGAATATGCGCTGACTTTGCGTGTGTTGGGTTCGTATGCGAGATTCAAAGGCTAAGAGCGAATCACCGAATATTTCACCCTCCGTGATGTCGTTTGATTGAAAACATAAATAGAGGAGCTACGTTATGACAACTTCAATGATTTGTTCAGGTGTGTTCTTTCTAATTGGATTGAGTATTATGGCATTGGGGTGGAAAACATATCGCAAGTCTAGCCGTGTGGCAAGTTGGCTTACAACCACAGGGATTGTTACTGTCTCTGAGGTCATCCGCTCCATGGGGAGCGAACTTAAATATTCTGCGCATATTGTGTATCAGTATTCAGTGAATGGCGTAAGCTACAGCTCTAATAAAATTACGCCAGCAGAGTTGATGGATATCGCAGATACTGGGCAGAATGAAGCAGTAGCAAAGGTAAAAAAATATCCCTTACAAAGCACAGTAACAATTTACTATGATCCTCAGGATCCACAGCGGGCTGTACTTGAGAAGGGTGGCGATGCAAGCTTGTTTTTCTTGGGAGCATTTTTCTTAGCGTTTGCGCTCGCAATTTTTTTTGTGGGATAAAGAAGATAGGGGAAATTAGTTGATGTTGCAGGTGTGGGGTTCGTGCCCCAGATTTAAGTAATTAATTCCCCCTTGACAAGTCAGAAATTTTGTTCTAAAATATGTAACAGATTGGTTACATATTATGAGACGAGACGTTTTTCAAGCCATTGCAGACCCGAACCGCAGAGCCATCTTAAGTTTGCTTGCTAAAAATGAAAGGCTAAACTTAAATGGAGTTGCCGAGAATTTTCGCATTAGCCGCCCTGCTGTTTCGCGGCACATCAAAATTTTAAAGCAATGTGGTTTGGTGATTGTGATAAAGGAAGGGCGCGAAAGATATTGTGAAGCCAAGTTTGACAAGTTAAATGAAGTCACCGATTGGATAGAAAAATATCGTCAGTTTTGGGAAGAGCGTTTTAGCCGTTTGGATCAAGTTTTAGAAGAAATGAAAAAACAGGAGAAGAAAAATGTCAAAAAATAAAACTTCCATTGTTGCAGAACCCAATCAACAAGAACTTTTTATCACGCGCGAGTTTGATGCTCCACGCGAACTTGTTTTCAGAGCTTATACAGACGCTGAAATTTATGCCCAATGGTTGGGTCCGCATGGACTCGAAACATGGTTTGAAGTATTTGAACCCGTCAGCGGTGGTAAATATAAATTCGTTCAAAAAGATAAAGATGGCAATGAATTTTCATTTCATGGTGTAACTCATGAAGTGTTATTGAACGAAAGAATCATCGGCACATTTGAATTCGATGGGCTTCCTGAAACTGGTCATGTTGTGATGGAAACTACACGATTTGAAGCTCTGCCTGGGAATCGCACACGCGTTTCGTCTCAATCTGTCTTTCAATCGGTTGCTGACCGAGATGGCATGGTTCAATCTGGAATGGAACACGGCGTTGTTGAAGGCTATGAACGACTTGATGAAATTTTGAAAGGAATGTAATTATGGCAAAAACAGATTTTAAATCCATTGACCAATATATTGCGGCTTGCCCAGAGCAATCACAAAATTATATGCAAAAAATCCGTAAGATCGTAAAAGCAGTTGCTCCTAAAGCGAAAGAGAAAATCAGTTATCAAATTGCCTGCTTTGAATTAAACGGAAAGAACCTAGTCCATTTCGCGGGTTGGAAAAGTCATGTTTCCATGTATCCAACTCCAGCTGGGACTGAAGCGTTCAATAAAGCGATCGCAAAATATGCGGGCGGAAAAGGCACCACCAAATTCATGCTTGATGAACCTCTTCCATTGAAGTTGATACGTCAAATTGTGAAGTTTCGCGTGGCTGATAATTTGAAGAATGAAAAATTGAAAGCGACCTCACCCCAACCCTCTCCTAAAAGGAGAGGGAGTACAAACAAAAAGGAAAAAATAAAATGAGCAGGATCACCCCGTTTTTATGGTTCGACACACAAGCAGAAGAGGCGATGAATTATTATGTCTCGATTTTCAAAAATTCCAAAGTTGGGAGTGTTCAACGTGCAGGACCTGATGGACCTGTCTTCTCAGTTGCCTTTGAATTAGATGGACAGGAATTTCTCGGCTTGAATGCAGGTCCAAGATTCAAGTTCAATGAATCGATTTCATTCTTCGTC
>JANODZ010000527.1:0-3791 GCA_031412935.1 Anaerolineales bacterium | reverse complement strand
CGAACCCATGCTCGGCGTTGGAGCTGGAGAATGGGGTGAGGAAATCATGATCACACCCGGGAATTTAATCAGGGCCAGCGGTGCAATAGCAGTTATCTTAACAGACCGCGACAAAGCCGGATAAATCAAAAATGACACTTCCCCGCGTTATAATCGTGACAGAATTTGGAGATATAGTTCTTGAGCTTTATCAGGAAGAAGCACCCATTACAGTCTCAAATTTCCTTCAATATATTGATGAAAATCGATTCAGTAGCTCGGTTTTTTATCGCGTTGTACATCTAAATAATCAGCCAAACAATCATGTGAAAATCGAAGTCGTACAAGGTGGATTAAAAGATGATCATCATCCAGATTGCCTTCCCGCTATCCGGCATGAAACAACCGTACAAACTGGCATCCTTCACAGGGATGGGGTGATCTCCATGGCGCGTAAGGAACCAGGGACAGCGTCTTCAGAATTCTTCATTTGTATTGGCGACCAGCCTGAGTTGAATTTCGGCGGCAAACGCAATCCTGATGGTCAGGGGTTCGCTGCTTTCGGAAGAGTAATTGAAGGAATGGCTGTTGTGAGACAAATTCAAAACCAGCCTGATCAGGAGCAATATCTTTCAGCTGACATACGAATTCTTGAAATAAAGAGGACCTAGAATAATTTTTATTATAAGAATATCTCATTCAGCAATCGCATTATCTGTTATAAAGCCAATTTAACTCGCGTAATGTTCCCGCCAAATCTTCGCGAAGATCATTTTCACTCATGCGCCACTCCCAATTACCGCCCAGTCGGGATGGGTAATTCATACGTGCCTCGCCCCCGCAATTTAACACGTCTTGCATTGGTGTAATTACAACATCAGCGACAGACCCCCATACCGCGCGGATCAGGTCCCATGCAAAATCACTGCCGTCTATTCGCAAATAGCGCCGCGCAAATTCACGCTCGTGTGGATTGGCAGTTTCAAACCATCCGCGCGCGGTGTCATTATCATGCGTGCCGGTATAAGCAACGCAATTCAAACCATAATTATGAGGAAGAAATGGGTTGTCTGGTCCTGAAAAACCAAATTGCAATACTTTCATGCCGGGCAATTTAAAGGCTTCAAGTAATTCAATGACATCTGGAGTGACCAAACCTAAATCCTCTGCTATGAACGGCAAGCCCGGCCCGGGTGTCGTCAAGTCATGACCGAGATACTTGTCAATTGCTCGGAATAGATCCTGACCCGGTCCTGTGACCCAGCGGCCGGATTCCGCAGTTTTATGATCTGCGGGAATTTCGTAATAGCCGGCAAAGCCGCGGAAGTGGTCAAAGCGTAAAATATCAAATATCTTTAAGGATGAGCGCACTCGTGAAAGCCACCAGGCATACCCATCTTTTTTATGCACTTTCCAATGATAAAGCGGATTACCCCATAATTGTCCAGTGGCGGAAAACCCGTCAGGTGGAACCCCGGCCACAACCGTTGGATTCCCTGCATGATCCAAAAAAAATAATTCGGGATGCGCCCATACATCTGCTGAATCGTAGGCAACAAAAATGGGAATATCGCCGATGATCTGAATTCCGCGCTCCATTGCATACGCTCGTAATTTATTCCACTGACGGAAGAAAATAAATTGATAGAACGCAAAACGCATGATGCTTTCAACGAATTCACTCTGTGCTTTTCTCATGGCAGTTTTCTTCCGCGCCCGCAAGGGTTCAGGCCAGCCGCTCCATGAGCCGCCGCCATTATTTTCTTTCAAGGCCATGAAGAGAGTGTAGTTTTCCAACCAGGACGCATTCTCAGCGCAGAAATATTCAAAAGCGGGTTGCAATTGCTCAGGATGAGCCTGATAATTGGAAAATGCTTTTTGTAAAAGATCAAGCTTGCGAGGAATGAGCAGACCAAAATACACATGGGAGACTGGCAGGTCTTTCATCCCGTTTAAATCATCTTGATTCAACAACCCATCGGTTAGTAATTCATCCGGGCTGATCAAATAGGGGTTCCCCGCAAAGGCTGAAAAACATTGATATGGTGAATCTCCATACCCTGTCGGACCCAGCGGAAGTACCTGCCAAAGCTTTGAACCTGTCAACGACAACCAATCGAGAAATCGATAAGCCTGCGGACCGATGTCACCAATGCCATAGGGACCGGGTAAGCTGGTGGGATGAAGGAGAATTCCCGAGGAGCGTTTGAAGGTCATAATTTAATAATGGATTGATATATTTTGAGGTATTGGTTTGCCGAGTTTTCCCAGGAAAAATCCTGTTTCATGCCCGCCCTTTGGATGGTCTTCCATTTTTCAGGGTTGGAAAATATTTTTATTGCGGATTTTATTGCGCTTGCCAAAGACATATGATGGATTTTTTCGAAAACAAAACCTGTGACCCCATGATGAACTGTATCATTTAATCCGCCCGCCGAACGTACAATAGGCACGCATCCATATCGCATGGCTATCATTTGCGAAAGGCCGCAAGGCTCATAGCGCGAGGGCATGAGCAGCATGTCTGCGCCGGCATAGATCTGGCGCGCAAGTCCCGCGTCATAGCGCGTTATGACTTTTATCCGATCAGGATAGAGAGCCTGTAATTTCACCGCCGATTCTTCAAGTTTTGGATCACCCGCTCCCAAAATCACGGCTTGCCAATTTGTATTCTTCATATTCTTGAGCGCCCCAAACACAAGATCAATTCCTTTTTGTAAATCCATCCGCGAGACTACCGCAAGAAGCGGGGTTTCAATTTCGCGCGCCAGGCCAAGCTTTTCCTGTAACAGACCTTTGTTGCTAATCCGCTTTTCAAGGCTGTCTACGTCATAATAGACACCCAGCGCCGCATCATCACCTGGATTAAATGAAACTGTATCCAACCCGTTGAGAATTCCGTGAACGGTCTCATGACGAAATTGTAAAAAATCATTTAATCCACAGCCATATTCAGTTGTGAGGATCTCTTTTGCATAGGTTGGCGAAACAGCTACAATCGCGTCTGAAGCCCACAGCCCCAATGGCAGCGGCATGACACGCGCCCAATCCGGCAAATCTGTTTGCGCAAGCTGTATTCCGTAACTCTCTAAAATTGCGCTTACATCAGGTCCCATAAAGGGAAGGTTATGCAAAGTGATAATTGAAGCCACCTTGCGCGCACCTTCCTCCCAGCGTTTCGTAAGTGAGCCGTACAAACACAATGCCGTGTGCCAATCATTCCCATGAATAACATCCGGAAGCCAGTTTATATGGCGGGGCAGTTCCAGGGCGGCAAGTGAAAAGAAGGTATATTTTTCGGCGTCTAATTTTGAATCCAAAGAATAGACAGATCCATTCGCTCGGATCGGATCGCCATTAATAAAATAAACGGGCATGCCGTACAACGACGCTTCAAACGCTTCCACCTGAATTTCAGATTCACCGCGTTTCAGAGAAAACATTCCCAGCGGCTTGAGGCTGTCGGCTTTAACTACGGGGTGATATGGCAAAACAAGTCTGACATCCAGTTTTATGTCATCATTTGAAAGCGCCCGCAGGGCGCGCGGTAAAGATCCAGCCACATCGCCAAGTCCGCCCACTTTGACAAATGGCTCGGCCTCCGCCGCGAGAAATAATACTTTAATCGTTTTAGACATGGGGACTATTTTACATGAAAATAGTATATCTTGTGCCGGGCAACAGCAGTGCTTAATTTGAGTTTTTATTTATCCGCAGATTGGACAGATTTTCGCCGTTTTTTCCCTCTCATCTGCCTTATCTGCGAATAAAGGTTTTCAGACTGAGAATTGCTGGCTGGGAGGAGCGTCTGC
>JANODZ010000526.1:0-1701 GCA_031412935.1 Anaerolineales bacterium | reverse complement strand
CCTCAATCCAGTTGAAGTTAACACAACCATTTTAATTGGTGTCGGCGTAGTTGCATTTATCATCAATTTAAGAACAGCTTTCCTTGTTAAAGAAGGAAGCGAGCATGATCTAAATCTCCGCAGTGCATTTTTGCATCTCATGGGAGATGTTTTATCCACATTAGGTGCAGTCATCGCGGGCGTAGTTATTTTATTTACAAACTGGAATTGGCTTGACCCACTCGTTAGCGTTTTAATTGGCGTATTAATTTTATACAATGCCTGGGGTATTATTCGCCAAACAATACATATCTTGCTCGAAAGCACGCCGGAAAATATTGACGTTTCCAAAATTGTGGGGGAAATTCGTAGAGTATCCGGTGTAAAAGATATTCACGATTTACACGTGTGGAGCATCAACGAAAATTTGCGGATGTTATCTGCTCATGTAGTGACAAATGATATTTCCATCCGTGAAGGCAATGCCATTCAAAAAAATATCAACGTATTGCTTGCAGATGGATACAATATTCGCCACGCAACCTTGCAATTGGAATGCGAAGGGTGTGATGAGAATATCCTTTTCTGTAATATCAGCGCACATCAACGATTGCCTGTGGAGACAAAACAAAATGGATAAAATGAAATATGAAAAAATTGGCGAGGCAAATAGTCGTGCAGAAGCTGATGTTATTAAAGGTTTTTTGGAAACTGAAGGAATTGACGTGGAACTGATTGAGGAGTCTGTCTCATTTTCGGCGTTTGTAGTTGCCTCCGTTCGCGTTGATCTCTTTGTCCCTAAAGAGAAGGCAAAGCATGCGCTTATACTGCTGCAGCCTTTTGACGATATCCGGCGATAGGAAGTCGATGAGAATCAATACCTCAAAAACCCCAATATTTATGCCAGCAGTTCATTTCGCAAAATCTGGGAGTGGCTAAACAAGTGAGTAAACACAAACCTTTACACTTGCGCCGCACGCCAGTGCAGGTGACCACTGAGATCACAAAGAACACGGAGAAATCCCTTATAAATCTCTGTGACCTCTGTGTTCTCCGTGGTGAGGGATTTATTAACACATCCTTTTCGGCACTCCCCAAAATCTCGGGGTCTTGACTAGACTCGTTATCTTCTTACTTTTTCACTTTTCACTCATTCTTCAATCTTCTTCACTGGTCAACAACTTGATTCGTTCCCACGGCTTCAAACTTTCATCTTCAGCCAGCAGATTCTTCAGGTTATATAATTCATCGCGCAAGGCAGCGGCTCTTTCAAACTCAAGATTCTTCGCGGCTGCCTTCATGTGTTTTTCCACTTCGTCCACAATTTTCCGCAACTCACCGCGCGGCAATCCATCCGCCGCCGTTTTATATTGTCCCTTGGCTTCACCAATTGCCTTGGCGCTCATCATCTCGGTCAGCTCATGAATTTCCTTGTGAATACTGATCGGCATGATGCCATTCTCTTCATTATATTTTTGCTGCTTGGCACGGCGGCGATTCGTTTCATCCAACGCGCGCTTCATAGAATCGGTAACACGATCGGCGTACATGATCACGCGTCCATTCACATTCCGGGCGGCGCGTCCGATCGTTTGGATCAATGCCGTGTCCGAACGCAGGAAACCTTCCTTGTCTGCATCTAAAATCGCAACCAGGGAAACTTCGGGCAAGTCCAACCCTTCACGCAAAAGATTGATCCCCACCAGCACGTCGAAAACACCC
>JANODZ010000525.1:0-18257 GCA_031412935.1 Anaerolineales bacterium | reverse complement strand
ATCAAAGGCAAGTTTTGTCAATTCAATCGATTCAGAAAGGCTGGGCGTACCTGTGCCTGCAAGTAATTTAAAACCAGGCAGTTGTTGTCGGTAGACCCGTGCGGAGCGCAGCAGGGTTTCGCGTTCTTTTGGAGAGAAAGAGGGTCCTTCGCCAGTGGTGCCAAAGAGCAAGGCGCCGTGGCATCCTCTTGAGGCGAGAAAACGCAGAAGAACGGGAACAGCTTCCAGGTCGAGGGTTGAATCGTTTTTCCCCCCTTTCGGGGATGCTTCGCGAAGCGGAGTCACTGCCGCAGCGTAGACTCCGGCAAGCGGGTGTAAGTCATTCATAAGATTTATTTCCTTCTCTTCCTGATAAATTTTTTCGCTGCTTCCTGCGGCGGCTGAAGCGGCTCGCCTTGTTCTTTGGATAAATAATGTTGATGATCGAGCGTCCACATGTAGAGGTCGCCTTCGGTTTTATTGGGGAATTCTTTTAATATATTGCTCTTGCGAATAATTTCGATAATGGGTGTATAAACCGTATCATACCAATGTGCCACGGCTTCCTCTTCTGGTACATCGCGTTTTAGATCCAGTCCCATAAAATAGCGATGGACTGCGATGTGTTCCAGCATGCGTTCGAAACCATCCGGAATGGTCAGTTTGATATTCGCTAGCGGGCGGATATTGTCCAATGAAGAGCGTTCAAGGAAGTGAACTTTTGTACCGAGGATCTCAAGGTCTTCGGGTTTGATGTTGGCTGTAATGTTTACACGCGTGGCGCATTCACGGATCTCCGCGTCTATGAAATCCTGTCCCTTTTCACGGGCAACAGAAACTCTGTGATGGCCGTCCACTACGAAGTAAACGTCGCCTACTTTATAGAGAACGACAGGCGGGAGATTAATATCCTGATAAAAAGCGCGGTCCACTTTTTGCCAGCGGCTGGCGAGTTGATCTTCCTTCGGCAGAAAGGCGCGGTCAAATTCGTGGTAGCGGTTCAGACTCCCCGCGATCTGATCCACGCGAATTGTTTTCACTCCGCGGTAGATAGGCCCGCCAAGGTGCAGTTTTTCCTTTATCTCGTCATAAGATAACAAGGTGGTCGGGCGTTGCCCCGAAAGAACCGCCATGGCCTGATTGAGAAATGATTTGAAACGCGCTTTACTGAAATCTGCGCGTGTGCGCGAGGATAGTTCGTCAGACATTTTTAATGACTCACTTCCATTGATTTATACGGATACACATTTATAATCCTGGTAAGACCAATTGTTGTTTCTGCGTTTTCAATATTTCTTTTATATAAATGCATATGCCCGTGAAAAAGATAGCGCGGTCTGGCAATACGAATTAACCAATTTAATGCCTTTAAGCCTTGATGCGCGGGATCTGAATCATCGTGAATGCCGAAGGGTGGTGAATGGCTGATGAGAATATCCAGGGAGCGGCCATATTGAAGGCGGTTCAATAACAGGCGGGGGAGCAGGCGAAAGGCTCGTGTATAAGCATCTACCTGGGTATACTGGTTGATGCCGTCGGGACGGTAGCGGATGCTTCCGCCAAAGCCGCCGATCAAGAACCTTTTATGGCGCACAATTTTCAGGTCCAGATTGGTAGCGCCTTCTGCATGTGATACCTTGTTTTGAGGGTCATGATTCCCGGGCACATAAAACATTTCGACATTCAATATTGTGACGAGATATTCCAAATATTCAAAAGGCATGTCTCCACAGCCGAGGATGAGTTCGATCCCGTGAAAATGACCGGCGGATGAGAGGCGATAGAGACGTTCGACGACCTGATCGCTAATTGCAAGGATCTTCATTCTTCATTCATTTTGCCGTAGAAAGCATTTCCCCGCAAGCCTGGTTTGCGATGAATTTGCAATTCTGGTATTTGCAATTCTCCTAAGTGCACACTATAATCAAAGAATTCGCTAAAAAGTGAATGGGAGTCTTCACTGGAAACCAGAAATATAAATTCGCCAATAGGTTCAGATTCGGGAGATAATTCCGCTCAACCGTTGCAGATAGCATCTGGAGTCACGCTGGTTGAGCGTTATAGTATTCAGGATGTGATCGGTGTGGGCGGTATGGGGTCAGTTTACCTTGCGCGCGACCTGCACTTTCCGAATGTGGTGAAGTTGGTAGCTGTGAAGGAGATGATTAACAATGCTCCTGACCCGCTTATTCGCCAAACCATCGTGCAAAATTTTGAGCGCGAAGCGAATATTCTTGCCACGCTCAATCATTCCTCTATTCCACGTATCTATGATTATTTTTCCAGTGATGACCGCTCTTATCTTGTCTTGGAATACATTCACGGCAAAGACCTTGAAACAGTAATTGGCGATGCCAACGGATTCCTGCCTGAAGATCAGGTCATTAGCTGGGCCATTCAGCTTTGCGATGTGCTTACTTATGTGCACGGCCACAAGCCAGACCCGATCGTTTTTCGGGATATAAAACCCTCCAACATCATGATCAATCATAATGGGGATGTGGTGCTTGTGGATTTTGGTATTGCGAAGACTTTCCAAAGCGGAACAAAAGGAACGATGATCGGCACCGAGGGCTATTCACCCCCCGAACAGTATCGTGGTGAAGCCACCCCGCTCGCGGATATTTATTCTCTAGGCGCTGCTTTGCATCATACGATTACGCGGCGTGACCCGCGGATGGAGCCGCCCTTCTCTTTTGCAGAGCGCCCAATCCGCCGCATCAATCCCAATATTTCGCCGGAGTTAGAAGCGGTTATTAATACCGCTTTACAATATAATCCTGGAGAGCGTTTTCCCAATACAGCCGCCATGAAAGAAGCCTTAATGAATGTGGCGCGTAAGACTGGTGCGCTCTCAAAAATTGTTTCCGGTTTGCCTGTTTCCAGCGGTGGGATTAAGCCGCTTTGGTCATTTAAATGTGAAGATGAGATCCGCGGCACCCCCGTGCTCCATCAAGGTTTTTTATATATAGGATGTTATGACAACAACCTGTATTCCTTGAATGCAGCCGATGGGAAATTTCAATGGAAATATGCGACAGAGGGCGGTATCGTCTCGCGCCCGATCGTGTATGATAACAATGTGATCTTCGGTTCAGAAGATCAGCGTTTGCATGTGGTAAGTGTTCGGACCGGCAAGGTCGTGTGGACGTATTACACGGAAGGCAAAATTTATTCCTCCCCGTGTATCGCAGATGGGCATGTCTTCGTTGGCTCAGATGACCACGACCTGCACGCGGTCAACGTCATCAGCGGCCGCGCAATTTGGAAGTACGCCACAGATGCGCCGATCCATTCCACGCCTGCAGTTGCGAACGAAATGATTTTCTTCGGCAACGATGCCGGCGCGTTCTATGCCGTTGATTTTCACGGCGCCATGAAGTGGCGTTTTCAAGCCAAGCGCGCGATCACCTCCTCTCCAATCATCAAAGGTCAATCTGTGTATGTTGCCGCATTGGATGGGCTGCTCTATGCGCTGGATGCAAAAAACGGCTGGCCGATCTGGAAATTTCGTCTGGGCAAAGGCTCTGTTTCCACTCCGGTAGTTGCGGATGACTTTGTCTTTGTCGGCGCCGCGGACGGATATATTTATTGTGTCGATGCGCGCAATGCAAAGGAAATTTGGCGTTTTCGCACTGAAAATCAGGTGAGCAGTTCGCCTGCCATTTATAAAGATTCTGTATATTGCGGCTCAATAGATGGAAATATGTATTGTCTTGAATATCGCACGGGCCGCCTGCGTTGGAAATTTGAAGCGCAAGCCGCGATCACAGGTTCACCCACGGTATTTGATGACATCGTTTATTTTGGTTCAACAGACCATCAGGTTTATGCTTTATTCGCCTAAAAGGAGTTTCTCGTGTTTGATTTTTTCCGAAAATTACTTGGAACAAAAACAAGTGAACAGCCCATAATCCCCAGGCAGGTGGATATGGCAACCACTGCGCCGCTTTCAGATGAACAGATCAGTTCCATCATTTCGGGGAAGGTTATAAAATATGAAATGAAACAGTTGGTTGCGGGTGCGGGGCAGTCTGTCGGCAGGCAGCGTGAACACAACGAAGACAGCCTGCTTGCGATTACATCTACCATTTCAGGGAGCGCAAATGATGTTCCTTTTGGATTGTATATCGTTGCGGATGGCATGGGTGGGCACCAATTTGGAGAAGTGGCAAGTAATGCCGCAGTGCGCATCATAGGCGGCAACATCACCAAAAAATTTCACTCCTACCTTTACAGTTTGCCCACACAAGCCCTGCAGGAATCCTTGCAAGAGGTGATGGAATCCTCGATCATGGAAGCGCACCAATATGTCCAACGCGAAGCGCCAGGCAGCGGCACTACAGTTACCGCCGCACTTGTATTGGGTCAGCAAGTGACGATCGCTCATGTGGGGGATAGCCGCGCATATTCAATTTATCTCGATGGAAGAATAGAGCCGATCACCCGTGACCATTCACTGGTCAAGCGGCTGGAAGAGCTCGGACACATCAGCAAAGATGAAGCCGTGAACTTCCCGCACCGCAATGTATTAATTCGCGCATTAGGTCAGGGTGAAACTCTCGAAGCCGATATTTTCACAATCCCTTTTCCACAATCAGGCACTCTTATGATATGTAGCGACGGGCTGTGGGGTGTGATTAGCGAGAAGGATATTTATCGATCCATTTCCGAAGCCCCCAATCTTCACCGTGCCTGTCAAAATATGGTTGAAGCCGCAAATGCCGCCGGGGGGCCAGATAATATTACGGTTCTACTGATACAAATGATCGGATAAGCATGGCGTCTACCAAGCCGACTCATTACGAGACTTTGGGTGTTTTTCGTGATGCCTCACAAGAGGAAATTAAACGTTCCTATTTTGTAGCCGCTCAGCGATTGCATCCGGATCGGAATATTGCAGCCGGTGAAACGGAACTATTCCTCGAAGTACAACAAGCCTATGAGGTGCTCTCAAACCCCAAGCGTAGAAATTCATATGACGCAATATTGCCCGCTGAGATTGCTGAAAATAATGTAGTGAAGCATGAGACGTTTTTTAGCCGCCCAAATCTTGTGAAGCGGAACGAGTCGCAATTAATCTACCTGCTGCTGGAAGTAAGTCCACTTGAAGAAAAAGAAAGTCTTCCAACTCCTCCGCTAAATATTTGCCTTGTATTAGACCGTTCCAGTTCCATGAAAGGCGAGATGATGGATATGGCGAAAGCCACCGCCATCCAATTAATGCGCAGCCTGCGCTCTGAAGATGTGTTTAGCCTGGTTGCTTTTAGTGACGCCGCCGAGGTCATCATACCTGCCGCGTTAAATTCAGATAAAAAGAAACAAGAGGGTCGCATCCACATGATGCAAGCCTCGGGTGCAACACAAATTTACAATGGGCTACAGGCTGGCTTGCAGGAGATTCTCCGGACAGTTGACCCTGCCCGAGTTAACCACATCATATTGCTTACCGACGGCCAGACCTATGGTGATGAACAAGACTGCCTGAAACTCGCTGAAGAAGCCGCCGCGCGGAATATTGGCATCAGCGCCATGGGAATCGGTCACGAGTGGAATGATATTTTCCTGGATGCTCTCGCAGGTAAAACCGGCGGCTCCTCTGCCTACATCTCAAATCCCAGGGATATTCAACGCTTGCTTGTCGAAAAATTCAGCGCGCTCAGCAGCACGTATGCAGATGAGGTTGTTCTTGAATTTAAAGAACTGGAACATGTAAAAATTAATTATGTGTTTAGGATGCAGCCCGAAGGTGGTTCTGTTGCGATCGAATCGCCCATGCGCTTGGGGCCGATTTTGCGGGATGCTCCTTTGCATGTATTATTTGAATTTATTGTCGAACCTTCCACTTCGAATGAAAACGTAGTTTCACTCTTGAACGGTTCATTGAAAACATACATAACTGCCCGCCCAACACCGCTAGCCCCCATTCGTTTAAACCTTACCCGTGAAATTCATGCCAACCCATCGCCAGAACCCCCGCCAGCCCGCATCTTAGGCGCGCTGTCACGCCTCACACTTTATCGGATGCAGGAGCGTGCTCGAACTGCTGCCGATGCAGGTCAATTTGATCAGGCTGTTCGTCATTTACAAAACCTGGCAACCCACCTGCTTTCCAAAGGGGAACATGCACTAGCTAAAACCGCCTTATTTGAAGCCGATCATCTTGAGAACATGCATGCCTGGAGTGCCAGCGGAAATAAAGAAATAAAATACCATACCCGCGCACTCTTACTGGGTAGTTCAAAGGAGAAAGTAAGATGATCGTTTGCTTCAATTGTAAACACTCTAATATGGATGGCGCCATGTTCTGCGAGGAGTGTGGTTCTCAATTGGGTAAGGAATCTATTGTTACCAAAAACATAGCGACCCAAAAATTTGATAAGACCAGCACACAAGCGCCCAGGAATGGATCGGTTCAATCGTTCGATGACAGTAATGCCTGGGGCAGCCTGCATTTAATGGATACCGGGCAGGTACTCCCCCTTTCAATAAGAAATGAATTTACCATCGGGCGGGCCAGTGAAGGTCAACCCATAATGCCTGATATTGACCTGTCGAGTTATCAAGCTTATGCTGCGGGTGTTTCGCGTCTGCATGGAGTGATCAAACGGGATGGTAATCACATTTTTTTTACCGATCTCGGTTCCGCAAATGGCACCTATATTAATGGGAAACGACTCGCTTCTAATGCAGAGCAGGCGGTCAATCACGGTGATATTATTGCGCTGGGAAAATTGAGATTACAAATTCTGATTAATACCGCAGAAGGAAAGTGAGAAAACCATGCCACATACAATTATTTTACACATTTCAGGAGAAACATCTGTTGCAGGGGAAATTGAAGAACTGCCCAAGCCCACGGATACTTTCATTATCGTCATGAATCCGCGCCAGAAGGATGGCAAAGATTTGCATTATATAGATAATAACGTTACCAGGGTCATTTGGCCCATGGCTCATATTAGTTTCATAGAAATCCTTGAGGGATCGGGCGAAGAAAAGATCATCGGTTTTGTGAGGGAGTAAGATATGACCGATTCTCTGGAACGCCGCCGCATCCTTGTTGTGGATGATGAAGAACGCATGGTCCGCTTCATCCGCATGAACCTTGAGCATGATGGCTTTCATGTCAGTGAAGCCTTTAATGGCAAGCAAGCCATTCAAAAATTGCGCGATGTTACCCCGGATCTTATTTTGCTGGATGTGATGATGCCTGATCTGGATGGCTTTGAAGTGCTTGAGACCATTCGCGAGATCACCAATGTGCCGGTTATCATGCTGACTGCCAAAGGCGAAGAAGATGATCGTGTGCGCGGCCTTGAGGGCGGCGCAGATGATTATGTCACCAAACCTTTTAGTCCGCGTGAACTTGTCAGCCGCGTAAAAGCAGTATTGCGCCGAACGGAGGGTGCGACGGGTTCCATGCACGGCCTGCTTGAAATAGACAAACGCCTTAAAATAGATTTTGACCGCCGTGAGATCTGGCTCGAAGGCAAGCTTGTAAAACTTCGTCCAACAGAATACCGCCTGCTTTTTCACCTGGTGCAAAATGCCGGTTGGGTGGTCTCGCACGACCAATTGCTTCAAAAGGTTTGGGGTTATGAATACCGCGACGAGCCGCATTATGTGCGCCTATACATTAACTATCTCCGTCAGAAATTAGAAAAAGAACCTGCCGACCCCAAGTATATTCTGACCGAGCGCGGCGTAGGGTATCGCTTTGTTGATTTCAAACGCGAAAAAGAATAGCAGAAACTCTTATAAAATGAGTACAAAACGCTTGCGTTTTTCTAACGCAGGCGTTTTAAATTAAGAGTGTAAGTTCAAATTATCCAAACCAAAAGGAGGTAGCTATGTCAAACTTAATTCGTTGGGAGCCCGCTCGTGATATGATGACTTTGCGCGAAGCCATGGATCATCTCTTCGATGATGCCTTCACGCGGCCGCTCCGCTTGGGCAACGGTCAATGGACCATGCCCGCTGTGGATATGTACCAAACCGATAATGAGATCGTGGTTAAAGCCGCCATCCCCGGCGTCAAAACCGATGAGGTGCAGATCAATGTCACAGGCGAAGTGCTCACTATTAAGGGCGAGGTCAAAGAAAAAGAGGAAGTAAAGGAGAAGGCGTATCATCTTCGCGAGCAGCGCTGGGGTATGTTCGAACGAACAATTGCCCTGCCGACTGATGTGATCGCAGATAAAGCCAAAGCCGAGTTCGAGAACGGCGTTCTTACCATTACTCTTCCCAAAGCGGAAGAAGTTCGCCCCAAATCCATCAGCATCAAAACCAAATAAGTTCACATTATCAAAAAGAGGAGTCGGTTGAATTCGACTCCTCTTTTTGATTTACAAACGGTATGATTGGGGACTGGAGACAAATACATGGCTAAATCATCCTCAACCCTGCGGGTCAATGCGGACCGTATGCAGGCTGCGTTTATCCACCTGGCATCGATCGGTGCGACGGGTGACGGCGGCGTGAGCCGTGTCGCCTTCAGCGAATCACATCTCGCCGCGCGCAAATGGTTTCGAGAAGAAATCGAGAAATCAGGTTTGGAATTTCGCACGGACGGCGCGGGGAATCATTCTGCCATGCTAACGTGCGAACAATCAAACGTGCAAACGTTTTTGATCGGCTCACATCTTGATTCCGTTCCCAATGGCGGACGGTTCGATGGCGCGCTCGGCGTGATGGCGGCGCTTGAAGTGTTGAGAACTGTCAAAGAAAGCGGGATCAAGCTCAAGTTAAATCTTGAAGCGATTGACTTCACAGATGAAGAAGGCACGCATGCGAGTCTGCTTGGGAGCAGCGCGCTGGCGGGTCATCTGAGTCGCGCTGATCTACAAAATCCATACAGCGGGCCTGAAAATTTTTTGGCAGGATTGGTGCGCGCGAAGTTAACGAAAGAAAGTTTGTTACAGGCAGCGCGCGCAAAGCAATCCGTTGCAGGATATCTGGAATTACACATCGAACAGGGGAAACGTTTGGAGCGCGCAGGAATAAATATTGGTGTTGTCTCTGCCATTGTTGGCTATGGATCGTATCGCATGAGTTTTATTGGCCGCGCAGACCATGCGGGGTCGACAGCGATGGAAGATCGATTGGACGCAGGACAGGGTGCAGCCGCATTTATTTTGGGAGTGAGGGAAACTGTGATTCGAGATTTTCCAAACTGCGTTGCGAATGTGGGCAGGATCGAGTTTGCGCCAGGAGCTTCGAATATTGTGCCGGCCAGCGCAGATTTTTTGCTTGAGTTCCGCTCGCCGCATGAAACCCAGCTTTCAAAATTGGATGGAGTTTTGATGGAATTGGCTCATCAAAAAGCTGAACATTTTGGTTTGAAGTTGAAGACTGAGCCGCTCGGAAAGCATAAGCCAAATTTAATGAGTGCAGAAATTCAGCAGATATTTCAGCGTTCATGCGATGCTTTGGGCTTATCCAACACAGTGCTTGCATCCGGCGCGATCCATGATGCGCAATCTCTTGTGGATATGTGCCCGATCGGGATGATTTTCGTTCCTTCCGTGGACGGCGCCAGCCATGCTCCGCACGAATTCACAAAATGGGAGGATTGCGTCAACGGCGCAAACGTTTTATTGCAAGCGGTCTTGAGATTGGCGGCGGAGTAACGTAGGTCACGCTTGTAGCGTGACGATAATAAAACTATAGTAAGGCATAGCATGAAAAACTTTGACTCTAAATACAACGATATTCCCAAAGCAGAAATCCATTGCCATCTTGAAGGCGCGATCCGCACACAGACCTTGATTGATATTGCGCGTGAATTTAATTTGAAACTGCCTTCCTATGAAGCCAGTGAATTGGATCAGCATGTAAAAATCCATGATCAGCTGCGCGATCTTGAAACCGTGCTGGCAGCCTTTGGATTTTTCCAAAACAGCATTACATCTCCCGCCATTTTTGAGCGCATCGCCTGGGAATTATTTGAAGATTGTGCAAAACAAAATATCAAATTGTTTGAAGTCCGCTTCTCACCCGATTGGGCTTTTCATGGCCACAATTTAAATTGGGATTTATGTTTGGAGGGTTTGCTTGGAGCAAAGGCGCGCGCCGAAAATGAGTTTGACATGGCGATTGGCATCATTGCCATTACCTCGCGCGGGTTGGGGGCCGAGTCGTGTATCAAAACCGTGGATTGGGCGATTCGACATAGACAGCATATTCAAGCCGTTGATCTTGCTGATGGCGAGCTGTTATACCCGATGAGTAATTTTGTGAAACCAATAATGAAAGCAAAGGATGCAGGTTTGAAGGTCACCATACATTCCGGTGAGGATACGCCCGCCTCGGCGGTTTGGGATACGATTCATGCCTTTCAACCCGACCGTATCGGTCATGGGATTCATAGTATCGAAGATATGAAAGTCATTGAATTAATTAAGGAACGTAATATTACACTCGAAGTTAATCCCTGGAGCAACTACCTGACCCATTCCGTTGCGGCCATTGAACTGCATCCGTTAAAAAAATTGTTTGACTTGGGTGTGCGTGTAACCATTAATTCCGACGATCCTGAAGTTTTAGAGACCAATTTAAATAACGAATATCGCATCGCGCATGAAGTTTTGGGAATGAGCGTGGATGATATCGCTGCCTGTAATCGCTATGCCTTTGAATCATCATTTATTTCTGATTCTGCCAAACAAAGGATATGGGATGGGTACTTTAAAGAGGCTCCGAATGCAAATTGACCGAATCACAGCCCTTGAGGTATAATTTCGCGCCACTAACTCACAGCCAACTCCCTCTAATTGGGTTTGCAATCATCTTTACATAATAAGGAAGTATTTCGAATGGTAAAAAGAACATATCAACCCAAGATCCGCCGCCGCGTGCGTGTACATGGTTTTAGACAGCGCATGTCCACGGCCGATGGCCGCAATGTGCTCAAGCGCCGCCGTTTACGGGGCCGTTATAAACTTACAGTCAGGTCCAACGAGCACGTCAAGAAAGTTCGTTGGTAAGCATTTGCGTATATTAGCGCTTGTTGAATAAATTACCAATCATTCCGAAAGATGTTATGAATAAAAATCATAATAGCGGGTAATTTATGAGGCACTCAATAGTACGCAGAGATTTATACTGAGGTACGGGTGCAGAGCAAATTCCGTTTAACCCGATCTGAAGATTTCAAGCGAGTGCGGCGAATTGGTAAGTCTTATGCCCACCCGTTTGTTGTGTTAGTAGCCCAAGCCAGTGAGAATCCCACCCAGCATGTGCGTGTGGGTGTAGCCGCCGGAAAAACGACTGGGACGGCAGTCCACCGTAATCGAGCCAAACGACTCTTGCGCGAAGCCTTGCGGCCCTATCTTGCTTCTCTCGCCTCCGGTTGGGACTTGATCCTGATTGCCCGACCCCCACTTGTGACCGCCACTTTAGATGATACTCGTACTGCCCTGTTAAACCTCCTTCGACGTGCTAAAATCCTCCCTGCGGATATGGATCCTGTGGATGAATTCTGAACCTGAACGGGAATTCCACTTACACGATTATTCAAACGAAGTGCGTTTGCGGGACCTGTCACGCAAGCTGATTAATTGGCCGCGTATCGCTCTGTTGGCTTTAATTCGTTTATATCAAATGGCGGTGTCGCCCGCATTGCCGGCCAACACCTGCCGTTTTTATCCATCCTGCTCACATTATGGCTATCAAGCTATTTATAAATTTGGCGTGCTGAAAGGTTCGCTGATGGCAGCCTGGCGTGTTTTACGTTGTAATCCGTTCAATCCCGGCGGGTACGACCCCGTTCTTTAGCGACAATTTTGCGGCAGCATCTGCGCTGTTGCAATTGGACGTTATCGGAAATAATCCGCAGATTTGGCAGATTATGCAGATTTGAAATTTTCAAAAAGCAAATCGGCGAAATTCCAGGTACTCTGCGGATAAAACATTTGTTTTTGCTATTACCGATAAAGTCTATTAATCAGGAGAAGTAGAAAAATTGAATAAAAAAAGATTGATATTGATTTCATTGCTTGTGCTTGTCTCGTTGATCTTAAGCGCATGTACCGGGCAAATTCCATCCAATAACTGGCAAGGACTTGCCGCAGATGCGGAACGCGCCTATATTTCAAATGGCGCATTTGTCTACGCTGTGGATTTGAAAACAGGAAACGAAGTATGGCATTATCCTCCCGAAGCCGATTCCAAATTGATGTTCCACGCAACCCCGCTGATCACATCTGACGGTCAACTCTTGATCGGAAGCGCCGGCACAAAGCATCCTTTTGTCAGCTTGAATTCTGCCACGGGTAAAGAGAATTGGGCTGAGTCATTCACAGAGAATAAAGGCGCGTGGCTGGCTTCTCCGCTTGTTTATAACGACAAGATCTATGCTCCCAATACAGATGGTTTTTTGTACATCATTGGGTTGGACGGAAAGAAGGCCGGCGATCCAATTGAATTGGGCGGCGCATTATGGTCTGCGCCGGCTACGGATGGTTCACTTTTATATGTGACATCGCTTGACCATCATCTTCATGTGATTGATCCTGTCGATGGAACAACATCCGACCCCATTGACCTTGGCGGCGCGGCTCCCAGCAGCCCTGTAGTTGGAAGTGATGGCGTTTATGTAGGTTCGTTTGCTTCAACCATTGAGTTTATTAAACCCAACGGGTTGCATGAAGTCATTGCTAAAACCGAAAATTGGATTTGGGGTTCGCCCGTTCTGGATGGTGAAACTCTTTATTATGCTGATCTGGATGGAAAAATCTATTCGCTCGATCTTGCCAGTCGAAGCCAAAATTGGGATACCGTGCAGCCGGACGGATCTATCGTGGCGAGTCTGCTTGTCGTGGGCGACCAGATCTACGTTGCGACTGAGGCCGGCACTCTCGTCGCTTTGGATTCTGAAGGGAAGGCCGTCTGGGAGAACCCCAAAACGGTCGGCGCTAAGATTTACACCACACCCGTTGTTTCGGGTGATTTGATTCTCGTCGCGCCGTACCAGGCTGATTTTGTCCTTGCCGCTTATGATGCGGCAGGCAGGCAAGCCTGGACGTTCACGCCAGAGAAATAAGGAAACTGACCCATGTGGGATACTATTATTATCGCACCGATGACCAACCTTCTATTATTGATCTATGACCTGCTTGGTCATGGTCCGCATATGTTTGGTTTGGCGATCATTTTATTTACCGTTCTTATCAAATTGATCACCTGGCCCTTGAACGCCTCGCAGGTAAAAGGCGCGCAAGCCATGCAGGAATTACAAAACGATAAGGAATGGCAGGATATTCAAAAGAAATACGCGAAGGATAAGGAAAAGATCGCGCAGGAACAAATGCGTATTTATAAAGAGCGCGGCATTAATCCTTTTGCATCCTGTCTGCCGACCCTCGTTCAATTCCCGATTATTATTGGTTTGTACCAAAGCATCACACACGCGCTTTCTGTCACGCCGTTTGATATGCTCAAACTTGCCCGCACGATCTATCCCTTTCAAAATGTGGAAGGCATTATCCCGCTCAACAGCACATTCTTATGGATGGATTTAGGCCGTCCCGAATCCATCCCGTTACTGGGCTTTGCTCTGCCCACCCTTGCGATTATTGTGGCGCTCACAACCTATGTTCAATCCAAATTGACCATGCCGACATCGAGCAATCCCAATGATCAAACCGCCCAGATGACCAAGATGATGAGCATTTACATGCCAATCATGCTCGGCTGGTTTGCCTTGAATTTTGCCTCGGGCATTGCGGTTTATTTTATTATCAGTAACTTGTTAGGCATTGTGCAATATGCAGCCACCGGGCGCGCCAATTGGAGCAACCTGTTGCCCGGCCGTAACAAACAACAACAAATCTCCAGGAAAAAATAGGGAGGCTCCATGAGCGGAACTACGTTAGAGATCATTGCCCCAACCGTTGAAGAAGCCCTGGAACAGGGATTAACTCAACTTGGCCTCACGGCAGATGCTGTTTCTGTCGAAGTGTTGGACTCAGGCAGTAAAGGATTATTTGGACTCGGCGGCCGCCAGGTGCGTGTTCGTTTAACCGTCAATCCACTGCCCGGGGAATATGTTCCCGCATCTCGCGTCGCGTCTAACCCCAAGCCTGTTCCTGCTAAAAAAGCAGAATCAGCGCCGAAAGCAAAAGACGCCAAACCTCGCCGAACAGAAAAGAAGCCTGAAGAAAAAGCGCCGCTTGCTCCCAGAAAAGTGGAAACTGGCGATCACGATCCCGTCTTGGATACAACTGAATCGATCGTATCCAGGTTGATCCATCATTTGGGCATGGAAGCGCAAGTCTCCGCACATTATGATGAATCCAGCACAGAAGATCGCCGCACTATTCAAGTGGACGTGCGTGGTGACGACTTGAGCGCCCTGATCGGCCGTCAGGCTGAAACATTGAATGCATTTCAATATGTCGCTTCGTTGATCGTTGGCAAAGAGACCCAGCAATGGGTACAACTGGTGGTGGATGTGGAAGGATACCGCAGCCGCCGCGATAAGCAGGTGCGCCAGATCGCCCTGCGCATGGTGGATCAAGTCATCAAGACCGGGCGCAAAGCCTCGCTTGAACCCATGACCGCCAGCGAACGACGCTCAATCCATATTGAACTGCGTGATCATCCCGCAGTTACCACCGAAAGTACCGGCGAAGATCCGCATCGTAAGGTAGTTATATTGCCAAAAGAATAAATTTATCAAATAACCAGATCGCCGCAAGGCGGTCTTTCTCTTTCATCCTTCACCCTTCATCCTTACTCTCACCCCTACGGTATAATTCGTTCCATGCTTGAACTCGCGTCTCTTCAACCCGTAGATTATCTTGCTGTGGGTCATGTGGCTGTGGATATTTCACCAGCGGGCAAACAACTCGGCGGGACAGTGTCATTCGCTGCATTAACTGCGCGTGCCTTGGGAATGCGTGTCGGCATGGTTACATCGTCAGGCAAGGATGCGCCTTTATCAGCCCTGGATGGCATTCCTATCGTGAATATTCCCTCGGAACATAGCACCACATTTGAAAATATAAAAACAACAAATGGACGCAAGCAAACCATACATCATCAAGCTGCGCCTATTTTGTTCGATCATATTCCGCAGGCTTGGAGAAGCGCTCCCATTATTCATCTTGCGCCGATAGCGCGTGAATTGGAATCGTCCCTGCCAGAAAAATTATCAGGTTCATTGTTGGGAATTACTCCGCAAGGGTGGATGCGCACATGGGATGAAAATGGCCAGGTGGCCGCATGTGCCTGGGATCCGAATGCGAGCGAGCAGGCCCTGCGTCACGCCGGTGCCGTGGTGCTGAGTGTCGAAGATATCAACCGCGATCTGCCCGCAGGGGGCTGTGCCGAACTAGTCGAATTGATGGCGCACAATACGCGTATCCTATGCCTCACAGAAGGGGAGTCAGGCGTGGTCTTATATTGGAATGGAGACCGCCGTCGTTTTCGTCCTGCTGAAGTGCACGAAGTGGATGCGACCGGCGCAGGCGATATTTTTGCGGCTGCATTTTTTGTGCGTTTATATTCAACGCGTGATCCGTGGGAAGCCGCCCGTTTTGCCACCCAGCTTGCCGCGCGTTCTGTCACACGTGTGGGAATGAATGGAATTCCTACTACACATGAAATCGAAGAATGTCTGATGGAGGTATTATCGTGACGCGTATTTATACGCTTGTGAATCAAAAAGGCGGCGTGGGGAAAACCACAACCACGATTAATCTTGGAGCATATCTGGCGCAATTAGGTCAGCGTGTGCTCGTCGTGGATCTGGACCCGCAAGCCAATGCCACCTCCTGTTTGGGTCTGGATAAGCTCAAAGTGGCTGGCGGCACATACGAAGCTTTGCTGGGTGATGCAAACATTGCCTCTTATATTTTGTTGAATGAACGGCTAAAATTATCCATACTTCCATCCGCGCCAGCCCTGGCCGGCGCAGAAGTGGAATTGGTGGATGAGCTGGCGCGCGAATTGCGTTTGCGAAAAGCGATCAAGCCGCTTGCAAGTCAATATGATTATGTGCTGATCGATTGTCCGCCTTCACTGGGACTCTTAACCGTCAATGGATTAATGGCCGCGATCGATGGCGTGATCGTCCCTGTGCAGTGTGAGTACCTGGCGCTGGAAGGTTTGGGACAATTAACGCAAACGATCGAGCGTGTGCGTTCCCTGCTTTTCCCCGAGTTAATAGTGCGTGGTGTCGTATTAACGATGTTTGACAGCCGCACCAATCTTTCCACCGATGTGGTATCTGAAGTGAATAAACATTTCCCGGATCAAGTTTTCAAAAGTATTATTCCGCGCAGTATTCGTCTTGCGGAAGCGCCTTCGTATGGATTGCCGATCTCTGAGTATGCACCTTCTTCTGTTGGCGCACTGGCGTATGAAGCGCTGGCGAAAGAGCTTTTGAAAGGCGATAAGGTTAAATAGCATTAACCACAGAGACCACGAAGAACACTGAGATTTTAAAGATTTTTCTCTGTGCGCGAAGCGTCTGTGATCTCCGTGGTGAAAAATGAATATGGAGAAGGAGCACAAATGGCTCAAAGAACAGGTCTTGGTAAAGGATTAGAATCGCTCATTCCCACTGGCGGGAAATCTACGCCTGCTTCTTTCAAAGCGAGTGGGGCTGGAGTTCAGCAAGTTGCTGTAGAGGCGATTCGGCCTAATCCACGCCAGCCGCGTATTCATTTTAAAGAAGAAGAATTGGCAGAGTTGGCCGCCTCCATTCGTGAGCATGGGGTGATCCAGCCGTTGATCGTCACCCCGAAACCCGATGGGACATTTACCCTGATCGCTGGCGAGCGCCGTTGGCAGGCTTCAAAAAAAGCAGGCTTGCGGACGGTTCCTGTCATCACGCGGCAGGCAAATAATCAGCAAATGCTTGAACTCGCGTTGATCGAAAATGTGCAGCGCGCAGATTTGAACTCAATGGAGGAAGCCGAAGCCTATCGTCAACTTGTAGAGGAGTTTGGGCTCTCGCACGAAGCAGTTGCGAAACGAGTCGGCAAAAACCGCGTGACGATTACAAACACGATTCGCCTGCTCGGTCTTGCGGATACAGCCAAACAGGCATTAATAAACGGCAAAGTTACTGAAGGTCATGCGCGGGCGTTGCTGGCATTATCCACGCAAAAGGCGCAAGCCTTTGCTTTGCAAACTGTTTTAAACCTCTCTTTAAGTGTCCGTCAGACCGAAGATTTGGTGAGAAAACTTGCAGGACAAAAACCGGTCAAGGCAAAGAAACCAGGTAAAAACGCGGATGTGCGCGATGTTGAAAAACGATTGCAGCATAGCCTCGGCACCAAGGTCGCACTGAAGCATGGAAAAAAAGGCGGCACGGTCACCATTTATTATTATTCGGGTGAAGAATTGGATGCTCTTCTGGAAAAATTGACATAATCATATTTGGGTATGGTTACCGCGCCCCTCCATTATAAAAATATGAAACTCCTCTACAAAGCAAATATCTACACACTGGATGAAACCCAACCCAAAGCTTCGGCGATGTTGATCGCAGGCAGACGGATCATCGCTGTAGGGGACAGGGAAAAATTGGAATCCCTTGCGCATGGTAAAGTGGATAAACAGGATATGAACGGCAAAACTATTTTGCCGGGGTTGACCGATGCACATATTCACATTCAACATTATGCGCTTTTTCTTGGCAAACTTGATTGCGAAACAAAAACAAAAGATGAATGCCTGCGCCGCGTGGCCGAACGCGCGAAAAATTCCAAGCCGGGCGAATGGGTGCTCGGACATGGCTGGAATCAAAATGAATGGATGATAACCTCTCCCGATTTGGGGAGAGGGCAAGGCGAGGGGAATTGGCCGACTGCAATTGAATTAGATTTAATTTCCCCAAATAACCCCGTATACCTCACAGGCAAATCATTACATGCCGCGTGGGCAAATACGTCTGCGTTGAATCTTGCAAATATCACGGACGATATGCCCAACCCAAAAGATGGCGTCATCCAACGCGATCACGCAAGACGCGCAACAGGCGCATTGCTTGAAACGGCAATGGCGTTGGTTGACAATATCATTCCCGAACCATCCATTGCCGAAATTGCGGGCGCAATTGAAACCGCACAACCCATTTTGTGGAAGATGGGATTGACAGGCATTCACGATTTTGATCGCCGCAATTCTTTTATGGCATTGCAACAATTACACGCGCAAAGAAAGTTAAAATTACGCGTGAATAAAAACATCCCTGTAGACAGCCTTGACCATGCCTTTGAGCTTGGCTTACACACAGGTTTCGGCGACGACTGGTTGTGGATTGG
>JANODZ010000524.1:0-1954 GCA_031412935.1 Anaerolineales bacterium | reverse complement strand
GAGCATGGCCCAGATTGTAACTGTCACAACCAGCGTGGATAGACTGCCAGCTGGGCCGGACGCTTTCCTTTTTAATAAAAGGGCCACTACTCCCACGCCAAGGAGAAAGATTGCACCCAGAAGTAAATATAGATATTGGATTGGCATTGTTCTCAATCAGTTACCGAATATTCCCCCAAATTCATAAGGAAGTGCAAATTTGGGTCGCGTTGGATGTGATGTTGACTGACTTCTCTTTTTTCAATGGATCGTTTAAGTTGCGCTTGAGAATCGTTAAGTCTCCCGCGCAGAATGCCAACCCACGCACGCTGGATGGCGTTGTGCGGCGGAAATTTATTCTCTGCTATTGAAATTTCTTTTGCACACTCAGCGGGCTGCTCGTTCTTGTAATAACAAACTGCCAGCGCATAATGTATGTCCATATTTTTGGGATCCAGCTCCAGGCCTTTTCTCATCACCTGGATGGCATCTTCAACTTTCCCCATTGATAAATACAGGTATCCAAGCACCCGCCAGAGTTGAATATTACGGCTGTCAATCTTGATGGCCTGCCTGCCAGCGAGTATCGCTTCTCCGTTCTTTCCCAGTCCATGCGCTGTAGTGCCGCTGTTCATGATGATCGCGCTGTTTTCGGGATGGTGGCTCAAGGCTTGATTGAAAAAAATATTTGCATCTTTTTTATTTCCTTCTTCATACACTCCAATGCCAGAGGCGTTGAGCATCCAGGCCTGGTAGCGGGGGATCGGGTATTTTTTTAATAGAGCAAGCCCATCTTCCACGTAATTCTTAAATTTTTTCAAGTCGTTTACGAGCCAGCTATAATGAGTCAGTTTTAATATTGTTTCAATTTGCGCAACCGCTGAGCTGTCTTCCTTTGGAATCCGCATCAGGAATTTTTCATAATACGATAGTTCATTTTTTTGAATAGCTTCTTCCTGCCAGGGGATATTTTCTTCCCATAAAAATAATCCGGCTGGAAGGATTTGCTTTATGGTTCCATGTTTTGGGGCAAACTCCACAGCGCGGTGGCGGAATGCCCAAAAATCGGGAGCAAGACGCGGCAGGTTTGCCGCCTCGGATTCATTCAACCAAAATACGACGCAGATCTGTCTCTCCACGATCAATTCACGCCGTATATTAAGCGCCCTGTACACCTTGCCATCAGAGGTTCGATCCGCGTTTTCAAGCCCAGACACAAAAAAAACCATATTTTCAGATTTTGGCGTTTCACTCATTATGCGAATCACATCCGGGCTGGCGCTTTCAACACGGAGATGCTTAACCTGCCTGCCCTTTTTGATTATTTCCCTTTCAAGAGTCTGTTGTGTTTCAATTCGACCGGTACTTGAATTGTGGACAGCAAGAAGAATGCTGGGTCTGTGCCAATGCAAGGCGAGTTCGATCTCTTCCACGAGAATTCCCAGACCCTCTTTGAAAGCCTTGCTATGGGACTTTTTTTGAACAATCGGGTCATCCATCTTTTGCCTGGTCATGATCACTATTCACCGGTGGCTAGGAAATTAACAGCTTTCAAAGGTAACAAACGATGGGATTCTTCACTTAATTTGTTGTAATATGATTCCCATAGATTATAAAAATCAACAGCATCCAGTGCCGTAATCTTTTGATAGTTATTGAGGCTTAATTCCTGGTTTGCCTCATTGGTAAAACCTCCCATTGAAACGATCATACCAAAATCATTTGGTCCCAGGATGGCTGCAAAACTTTTAATCCCTTCCAAAGTGACCGCCTGACCTTTTTGTATGATTTGTGCCAATATCCGCTGTCCTTTCACGCCAATTGGGTCAGTATAGGCGATCAGGTTGATCTTTCCGCGCTGCTTTTCCGATGGAGCCATCCAGGATGGATAATATTCCATTACGCGCAGAAGTTCTGCAAGAGTTGCTTGAAGTTCATTAGGACTTAAATTATATAAGTGTTTTTTGATCTGCGC
>JANODZ010000523.1:0-5994 GCA_031412935.1 Anaerolineales bacterium | reverse complement strand
CAACGGCTTCATCGCGATGGACACCCCGATCCTCACGCCTGCCGCCGCCGAAGGAACAACCACTCTTTTTGAAACTGAATATTTCGACGAAGGCAAAGCCTATCTCGCGCAAACAGTTAATTTGTATAACGAGGCGAATTTTTTTTCTTTCGTAAATGTCTATTGCTTCGGTCCCACGTTCCGCGCCGATAAATAAAAAACACGCCGCCACCTGACCGAGTTCTGGATGCTCGAACCTGAGATCGCATTCTGCGATTTGGATGGTTTGATGGAAGTCGAAGAGGAGATGCTGACCCACATCATCCAACGCGTCCTGCGTGACCGTCTGCCTGAGTTGAAATCTCTCGGGCGAGATATTTCCAAACTGGAAAAAATCATCGCTCCCTTCCCGCGAATTTCCTATGATGACGCTGCGAAGATGATCGAAAAATTACGCGATAAAGAAACAGATCCCGAAAAGAAGGAATTGCTCGCCTTCGAATGGGGCATGGACTTTGGCGCGCCGCACGAGACCGCCATCACCAGTCAATATGAAACGCCTGTCTTTGTTTATGGCTATCCCAGCGCGGTTAAAGCCTTTTACATGGAGCCGTGGCCGGGCCGCCCCGAAGTCTGCAAATCTGTTGATTTGCTCGCACCCGAAGGCTACGGAGAAATCTGCGGCGGCTCCGAACGTATGAGCGACCACGATGCATTACTGGCGCGCATCCGCAAGGAGAAATTGCCCGAGGATGCCTTCAAATGGTATTTGGAATTACGAAAATATGGCTCAGTGCCCCACTCAGGCTTCGGCATGGGCACCGAACGAGTCACTTCATGGATCTGCGGCATCGAACACATCCGCGAGGCGATTGCATTCCCGAGGACGATCAAGCGGGTATATCCGTAAAGGAGAAGTAAAAAGTAAACAAGTACATAGGTATACAAGTAAAAGACTCCGAGTCAATCACTCAAAGTCTTTTTTATACGTGTTTACGTGTTTACGTGTTTACGTGTTTACTTACGCCCTTACGGTATCTTCAAGACCTGCCCTACCTTGATATTGTTGATATTCGTAATATTATTCGCTAAAGCAATCGCCGCCACGGTTGATCCATATTTAACTGCGATGGCGGTTAACGAATCGCCGGATTTGACCTGATAAGTCCGCGCTGGCGTTACAGGTGTTCCAGCGCTTCCAGCTGACCCTGAGCCTGCTTCGCCTTCCTGAGGAATGGCCAGCGCGACAGGCACATTCAATGATTCGCCGGTTTTGAGTAATTGAAGGTTTGCAGAAACAAGCTCGCGCACGGTCAAACCATATTTATTCGCAATAGATTCAAACGAATCCCCAGCGGCCACTTTATGTGTCTTCGGCTTCTCAACAACAATGTTTGCGCCTGCAAAATTATACAACTCTCCAAGTGTGCCGTTAAACACGTTCATATCCACCGAAGCGTTGATGCCATTCACAACACCCTTGTCACTATGTTGCCAGATCGTCCAGGCAAACCAGCCGCGTGGAAGGAACGGCTTCATCCCATCTACATATTGATTCGGATACTGAGCCAGCCAAAGCGGATAATCCTTTGCCCAGGCAGGGGGTCCGCCGCCGGGTTGGATCAAATAATCTTGCAGAAAATATTGACCTGAGTAAATAATGGGCTTCTTCCCAAAAGCAGCTTCCACCCGCTCAAGCCATATTTTTACTGCGGGGACAATCTTTTCCTTGGCTACTCCATCATTAATTTCCAGATCTAAAACAGGAGGAAATTCACCGTCATCTTTTACAGTTCTGACATAATCGATAAAATAATCTGCCTGTTTTTTCGCATCCACATTACAGCGGAAGAAATGATACGCACCGCGTAAGAGACCCGCAGATTTCGCACCAACCCAATTGTCGTCAAACGTGGGGTCTTTATAAGATATGCCCTCGGTGGCTTTAGCGACAACAAATCGCTGACCCGTCGCACGTACCTTTGGCCAATCTATACCCGCATTCCAATAGGAGACATCAATACCTGGAACCGTTGCCATGTTTTCCTCCGTCCGAATAAAGTTGAATAAGATCCATAAAGCGTAGCACAAATCTAAATAAAAATCAATCGCATCTTCTAAATAGAAAGAATGTCTGATTAATGGGATTGGCTAATGGAATGGGCTTTTGTAACCACGAAGTCACGAAGACTCCAAGTCTCAAAGGTTTCTTGGTGACTTCGTGGCTTTGAGACTTTGTGGTAAACCCACCTGATTAGCCACTCCCTGATTAATTATTATCTTTCCTTGTACCCTTGATTATGGTATAAGAACCACAGCCCTTCTGTGTTCGTGATATCGCCTTCACGTTTTGAGCCAATACATATTAAAAGGGTCCTTAACTTAATAGAAATAACGCGATAGGCCTGAGCCAAGGCGGCGTTTCTAGGTAGGGACCCACCTGCACTTGCAGGTTCAAAACCTGGCGGTACACGGCATCTGCGGGGTGTTTTTTTTGCATCGTCCCCGCCCTCTCCGAAATCCGGAGAGGGTTTTAGTTTTCCATATCAGAGAAAATGAGCAAGAATCGGGTGGCCGCTGTGAGTAAGAACCAATACAATCTTCCGCATCAAAAGGAGATAAATATGGAATCCACCCTCGAAGGCTCACAACATTATCAACTCATTGAACAGGCTATTCAATTCATTGAAGCCAATGTAAACCGCCAGCCTGATCTCAATGAAATTGCCGCATCCATCGGGTTGAGCGAATATCACTTTCAGCGCTTATTCACCCACTGGACAGGTATCAGCCCAAAACGCTTCATGCAATTTCTTACAAAGGAATATGCAAAGAAATTGCTCAACCAGTCTGAGAATCTGCTCGACACCACCCATCAAGTTGGGCTTTCAAGTTTGGGGCGCCTGCATGATCTTTTTGTCAGCACTGAAGCAGTGACACCCGGTGAATATAAATCTGGCGGCGCGGGATTAACCATTCATTATGGGATTCATCCCACTCCCTTTGGCAAATGTCTGATCGCCACAACCGAACGCGGCATCTGTCAATTGGGATTTGTGCAAACCAGCGAAGGCAACGTGATTGACCATTTAGTTGCGAATTGGCAGCAGGCGAAAATGATTGAGGATTACAATCACACCGCCCCGCTCATCGCCCGCATCTTTCAGGCGCAGCGCCCCGTGCCTACCCGTGAAACTGATTCGGCTTCCGATAAAGTGGATCAGCCCCTCAAGCTTCACCTGCGCGGCACAAATTTCCAGATCAAAGTTTGGGAAGCATTGCTAAACATCCCAAGCGGTGCAGTGACCACCTATGCACACATCGCTAAACAGATTGGCAAACCGAATGCCTTGCGCGCAGTGGGCAGCGCTGTTGGACATAACCCGATCGCATACTTAATTCCATGCCACCGCGTGATCCGCAAGAGCGGTGACTTTGGAAATTATCTTTACGGTTCGGCGCGAAAGAAAGTCATTTTGGCAAAGGAATTCGTCGCTGCGAATGAAGTATTCTCATCTTAGCAGAACGCGGTTTTCGGTCCCTAGTTTAATACTAAAGAAGCGGACTGAAGTCCGCAATCCATGAGTAGAAACAGGAAAAAATGAAAACAAAAATCTGGTTGGCATTAATAGCTTTATATATCGTCTGGGGTTCGACATATTTTGGAATCAAAGTTGCAATAGAGACTATTCCTCCGTTCTTTCACGCATCCGTACGATTCCTTATATCAGGCCTCATTTTGGTAATCTGGCAGCGCGCTGCGGGGCAGGCCATGCCTACGCGGAAACAATGGAAATCCACTGCGATTATTGGTTCTTTCCTTTTGCTCGGGGGTAATGGGCTGGTTGCATGGGCTGAGCAGTTCATCCCCTCCGGGATCGCATCGCTCATCATCGCTTCTGTACCTATGTTTCTAGTCATCGGCGAAGCGATCCGCCCGAATGGCGTAAAACCAAATTGGCAGGGTATCGTTGGACTCTTAATCGGCTTCGCAGGTATTTTTATTCTCGTTGGTCCCTCTGAAATTTCAGGCAGCACGACAAAGTTAAATTCATTTGGTGTAATAGCATTGCTTTTCGCCTGTTTGTTCTGGACCATTGGCTCCCTGTACAGCAAATCATCAGACGTTCCAAAATCATCGCTGATGAGCACCGGCGCGCAAATGTTGATGGGGAGTATTAGTTTGTTGATCGTTTCACTTATTTCTGGCGAACTGAATAACTGGGACGTGACAGCTGTATCGGCTCGTTCGATTTATGGCTTGGCATATCTTATTTTTGTAGGTTCTCTAGTCGGGTTTGTATCTTTTGGCTGGCTGTTGCAAAATGCGCCGATCTCTTTGGTATCAACTTATGCTTATGTCAATCCGCTCGTTGCCGTTTTACTGGGTGTCTGGTTGGCAAATGAAGCCCTGGATTCGCATATTTGGCTGGCGACAGCGATCATTATTGGGTCGGTAATATTCATAAACAGTACCCGGCCTAAGGTCAGCTATGAAGCGAAAGTGATTGTGAAAAGCACAACATCATAAAAAATCGACGCCTATCTGCGGGCGAAACTGGAGCGGGAAGAATTCCGCCGGCGCGTAATCGATTACGAGATCACTTACTATGCAGCAGATGAAAACCGCGAATAGCTATTGATAAGAAATTTAAAAGCAAAAGACCTTCGAGACTTGAAATCTCGAAGGTCTTTTGCTTTTATCATTAAACGTTTTCCAAAACCTGCTAATGCTTCAAAGTACCTTGAGCAAGTTCCATGATTTCTTTCTTTGATTCATATATCTGGACCAGTTTTCCATCCTGCATTTGTAAGACGCGGTCCACAAATTGGCACATGCGCAGGTCATGAGTAACCATGATGCCAGCGCGGCCATTCTCATGAATGAGATGTGCGAAGGTTTCCACAACTTGATAAGCCCGTTCAGTATCCAGCGAAGCGGTTGGTTCGTCGGCCAGCACCACCGCGGGGTTATGGATCAGCGCGCGCGCAATTGCAACCCGCTGCTGTTGTCCGCCGGACATTTGCGCGGGCAGGCTGTGCAATCTATCCATTAGCCCGAGACGCGCGAGCAATTCATCTGAACGCACGCGGCCGGCACGGTCAAGTTTATTATTCAGGCGCAGCATGAACTCCACATTTTCACGCGCAGTGAGGTATGGGATCAAATTGTTGGATTGAAAAGTAAAACCAATTTTTTCGCGCCGCAAATTTACGCGCTTCTTTTCATTCATTTGCGCGAGGTCCTGCCCGTCAATTAATACCTTCCCAGCGCTGGGGGTAAGCAACGCGGCAAGAATGGAAAGCAATGTGGTTTTTCCAGAACCACTCGGTCCCACCAACGCAACAAATTCACCAGACTTCACTTGAAACGAAACATTATCGACCGCATAGATGATGGAGCCATCCACCGAAAATGTTTTAACCAGATCGCGAACTTCCAAAGCAACAGAACTCATTTTATTATCCTAACCTTAATGCTTTCAAGGGTTCAATGCGGACAGCATAAATGATCGAAACCATTCCGCCTAAAGGCCCAATGAACAATAACAAGAAAATGGCGATCAAAGATCGAGTCCCATTGAACGCCAATGGAATGGCGGGAGGCAGAGTCAGCGAGAATAGATAGTTCAAGGCTGCTCCAAATCCAACTCCGATGGCGGTCACAACAATGATCTGGATCACAGCCGAAAGTCCAACGACGAAGTTCGAGGAACCGATCGCCTTTAAAACACCGATCTGCGGAACCTTTTGCAGGATTTGAATTTGGAAAAATCCGCCGATTACTAAAATACCAATTAACAAGGTGAATACTGCCTGTGTCTGGACGGTGCCCTGCTGCGCTGTATAGCCCGGGATATTATTGATCGTGGTCTCAATATCAGCCACTTCAATATTGGGTATTTCTTTTTGCAGACGAAGTTTCATTTCCTCCACTTGGGCCGGGTCACTCAACTTAACAGCAATTATGTTCGGGTTGGGAGTATCACTATTTAGATCTGACTCGGATTGAGG
>JANODZ010000522.1:0-2821 GCA_031412935.1 Anaerolineales bacterium | reverse complement strand
GGGCGTTATCCGCCAGCGAATAGCCATTGAACATGCTGATCGCTTTATCAGCTTCGGCTTGATTGGGCATGGCCACAAAGGCAAAACCCTTCGACATACCTGAAGCTTTATCCATGACGAGCTCCACCGAAGTGACCGCTCCAGCGGTTGCGAACAGGGTATTGATTTCAGCCTGTGTGGTGCTCTTGTTCAGGTTTCCTACATAAATTCGAATATCCATTAGATTGCATCCTTTCCAGCACGGCTGGATAATAAAAAAAAATGACGTCAACCCTATAGCGCTTGTTTCATAATTTACTAAACTTGTGACAGAATTTATGAGGAAAAATCATAATTCCAGTTCAGCTATTTATGCGGCACTATGTAAAAGGATCGGCGGTCAAGGTGGTGCGACAGAAATCCAATTACTGATTACTCGTTTAGTGTAGCACATATTCTGTCCACGGGTGGAGCAATAATATTTTTCCAAACCCAGCTTGTATGTCATCTCCCTTATTTGACATCCTCCATTTTTTTTGCTACACTAGCAGTTGTCAGACAACTATACTAATTACTAATCCATAATTACTGATCACTCCCATGACAACCCTTCTCATAAAAAACGCGCACATCGTCACCATGGACGACCAGCAGTGGGAGATTCCCGAGGGTGGTCTTTATATTCGAGACGGATTCATTGAACAGGTTGGTCTAACCCGCGACCTATCTCAAACTGCCGATGAAGTCCTCGATCTTAATGGTTACATTGTATTGCCTGGGCTGGTCAACACCCATCATCATTTTTATCAAACCCTCACGCGCGCCGTCCCTGCCGCGCAGGAAGCAAACCTTTTCAACTGGCTCAAAACTTTATATCCCATTTGGGCGCGCCTCACCCCCGACGATATTTTTATTTCGACTCAGACCGCAATGGCAGAACTTGCCCTTTCGGGATGCACCACCGCCGCAGACCATCTCTACCTTTTTCCAAACGGATCAAAACTTGACGATGAAATTGCTGCGGCTTCCGAAATAGGATTACGCCTGCAAGCATCGCGCGGCTCGATGAGTCTCGGTGAATCCCAAGGCGGACTCCCACCCGATTCAGTCGTCGACACCGAAGAAAATATTCTAAAAGATTCGCAGCGTCTCATCGAAAAATATCACGACGCAAAACCAGGCGCAATGACTCAAATTGTGCTCGCGCCATGCTCGCCGTTCAGTGTCACATCAGACTTAATGAAACAGTCTGCGAAATTGGCGCGTGAATATGGTGTGCATCTGCATACGCATCTCGCTGAAACCGAAGACGAAGAACAATTCTGCATGAAGATGTTTGGTCATCGTCCTGTAGGTTACATGCAGGAAGTGGACTGGGTGGGTGATGATGTCTGGTTCGCGCACGCAGTCTGGGTTAATGAAGAAGAGATTAAAGTCTTCGCCAAACATAATTGCGGCGTGGCACATTGTCCCACATCGAATATGCGCCTCGCTTCCGGCATTGCGCCCATCAAAGAATATCGCGCCGCTGGGGTTAAGGTCGGCATTGGCGTGGACGGGTCCGCTTCAAACGACGGCTCGCATTTGCTGGGTGAAGTCCGTAATACTATGTTGTTGTCACGTCTCAAAGAAGGTATCACAGGCTTCTCGCGTTCCCCTCTGCCCGAGGGAGAGGGGCTAGGGGTGAGGGAATTAATGTCTGCCCGCGAAGCGCTTCATCTCGGCACGCGTGGCGGAGCCGCTGTTCTCGGCCGGGACGACATCGGAAGTTTGGAAGCAGGCAAATGCGCCGACTTCTTTGCAGTCAATTTAAACAAACTCAGCTACGCAGGCATGCACGATCCTGTCGCGGCGGTTGTTTTTGGTCAATCCGCAAATGCAGAGTACACTGTCGTCGGCGGAAAATTTATTGTGAGAGAAGGTCAACTCGTGACGGTGGACGAAGGCAGACTCATCGAAAAACATAATAAAGCCGCCAAGAGATTGCTGGCAGGTTAATATTATGAGTGTAAAACGCGCCTGGATCAATGTGATTCCTGAGGAAGAAGCCGAAGGCGAATTAAAGTCTTTGTACCAACAGGAGTTCGATTCTGAGAAACAGGGCACTGATAATATTCTGGCGGTTCATTCGCTAAACCCGCCAAGTTTGCGCGCCCACGCAGATTTGTATCATACGGTCATGCATGCGCAGAGTCCGCTCAGCCGCTCAGAACGTGAAATGGTGGCGGTCGTGGTCAGCAGTATTAATCAATGTCATTATTGAATTGCGCATCATTCGCGCGGTCTGCTGCGACTTGTGAAGAAACCAGAATTAGTGCAGGCGTTAAAAACGGATTACCGTTGCGCAGATTTGACTCCGCGCCAGCGCGCCATGCTCAATTATGCTGATAAACTTACGCGTGAGCCGTGGGCGATGACCGAGTCGGATCTTATACTTTTGCGCGAGGCTGGTTTTGATGATCGCGCCATCCTGGACTTGAATCAGGCAGTTGCCTATTTTGCCTATGTCAACCGGGTTGCTGATGGGTTAGGTGTCGCTCTGGACGAATACGCGTTAAAATAATAAACTGATGAATGATTTTCTCGTTGTTAGTTTATTTGGATGGCCTGCCATCCTGGTCACAATCATTCTCACGCTTGTTGGTTTATTCAAAAAGGATTATCGTCTTCTCGTTGCAACAGCCATACTTGCATTTCCGTTTTCGTGGTTTTTAAGCGGATTTCCGCTCATTCGGTCATCTGCGTTTTTAATGCCGTTATTACTCTTTGGTTCCGGTTATTTTATTTATCGTGGAAAAGAGATACTGGCCTGGCTTGTGGCGCTTCCGTATTTTCTGATGGT
>JANODZ010000521.1:0-2318 GCA_031412935.1 Anaerolineales bacterium | reverse complement strand
AATTGTGATTTGGTTGTCAACCTAGGTTCAACCATGGCGCTCGACTTTGCCATCCTCGATAAACCGGCTGTGTTTGTAGCGTATGCCCCTCAAGGTTGGCAGCCGCAAGACAGCTGGAATATTGACGATGTTTACCGACTCCCTCATTTTGAAACTGTCCATCGGCTCCAGCCAGTCTATTGGGCGCGATCTAAAGAAGAATTGATCGCTAATGTTATGCGTGCATTGGAGCGCCCGCATGAAAAACACCAGTCAAGATTTGAGTGGGTCCAAACAATTTCAAAACCCCCTCTTGATCTGGCAAGCCAGCGCTGTGCCCAGGCATTAATTGAGATCGCAGAGATGGATGAGAAAGCTTGATGCATATTGCTTTTATTTGTAATGAATACCCGCCCAGCCCTGGAGGGGGAGTGGGCACATTTACCCGCACATTATCGCGCGCGTTGGTAAAGGAAGGACATAAGGTTACAGTACTCGGATTATATTCGTCTGAGAAAAATGAATCTATCGATGATCAAGGTGTACTTGTAATTCGCTTAGCTGAATCTCGAATAGCTTTTATCAATCCATTTCTAAACGCGATCCGTCTTTCGAATGCAATTCGACAGGTTGATCGGGAAACTCCACTTGATGTGGTGGAAGGCCCGGAGCTTAGCCAGGTGTACCTTGGCGGGGCTCGGCGGGCAGTAAAAATTATCCGCATGAATGGCGGGCATCATTTTTTTTACACGACCTTGGGCAGAAGACCACGTTTTTGGCGTGGTCTTTGGGAACATTTTTCTTTTTTTCGGGCAGATGCACTTTGCGCCGTTAGCAATTTTGTAGCGGATACCACCCGTAACTTGCTGAAATTAGGTTCCAGGGATATTACAATCCTGCCCAATCCGGTCGATGTGGAATTATTCCGCCCGCAGCCGGAAATTCCGGAGCAGCAGGGCGCAATTTTCTTCGCCGGTACTGTCTGTGAAAAAAAAGGGATTCGCCAGCTGGTTCAAGCCATGCAGGCCATAGTAGCTGAAATTCCCTCAGCACACTTATGGGTTGCCGGTCGGGATACGATAGACCCGCTTACCGGCGAATCTTTCAGCGCTGGTCTGCTTAATCTTATTCCTGACGCTTTACAAGCAAAGATCAAATTTCTGGGTCCAGTGCCCAACGATAAATTGCCTGAATGGATTGCCCGCGCCCAAGTTTGCGTATACCCCTCGCATATGGAAGCGCAGGGGATCGTAACTATTGAAGGGATGGCATCCGCCAAGGCAGTAATTATCAGCCAAACGGGACCCGGTCCTGAGATCATTTCGAATGGGGTAGACGGGCTGTTATGTGACCCTTTTGATCCAGGATCGATTTCCGAAAAAATCATTCTTGTGTTAAAAAATTCGGACCTTCGTAAAAACCTTGGCGCAGCTGCCAGAAAAAAAGCACAGGCTGAATTTTCAGTAGATGTTTTGGTGAAGAAAAATCTGGCTTTTTATGAAAGATGCATGAGCAATGAAAAAAATTAATGATCTGGTTATAGTTTCTCATGTGCTGCACTACAAATGGGATAATATTTTATACGCCTATGGGCCTTACGCTCGTGAAATTGATATTTGGGCAGATTTATTTCCCAAGGTGACCATAGCCGCTCCTCTGCGCAATGAAAAACCGCCATCTGAATGTCTGCCATTTGGCCGCTCAAATATTAATGCATTCCCGCAATTGGAATCAGGTGGAGATTCTATGCAAGATAAAATATTACAAGTACTCTCTTTACCCGTCTTGCTTATTGGTCTTTCTGCTGCCATGTGGCGAGCGGATGCCATTCATGTACGCTGCCCTGGAAATTTGGGACTGTTGGGAGCGATTTTGGCGCCGCTTTTTTCTCGCTATCGGGTGGCAAAATACGCAGGTCAATGGAATGGTTATGAAAATGAGGCGTGGTCATATCGTTTGCAACGCAAGATCCTTCGATCAAACTGGTGGAAGGCTCCAGTAACAGTCTATGGAGATTGGGCAGGTCAGCCTAAGCATGTGATTCCGTTTTTTACGTCCATTCTTTCGAGTCAACAACTTGAATTTGCCCAAAAAAATTTGATTAACAAGCAACTGCATCAGCCGCTGCGGATTTTATTTGTAGGCAGGTTGACGCGCGAAAAAAATGTTCATATCTTGTTGGATGCGCTTCGATTACTTCAAGGAAAAGGAATTCAATTTGAATGCCGTATCATTGGTGACGGTTCAATGAGGTTTCAATTGGAAGAGAAGTTGAGATCATTAAAGTTGTTTGCTGAAGAAATTTTTCTTGGAGCGCTCCCTTTTGAAAAAGTTTTGGA
>JANODZ010000520.1:0-2144 GCA_031412935.1 Anaerolineales bacterium | reverse complement strand
ATTGCGTCTTTCACCCAATCTGGAGTCGGCATTGTTTTCCTCGGTATTTTGGATTTCAAAACTTTTATAGCGAACGGATTCGGATGTTCAAAATGCTTATCGCAGACAACTAACACAGCAGCGATTGCGTGGTTGCACAACCCACCAGTCCCGGCAAATACAAGCGGAGAGGATAATAATTAAATAGTGGAGCAAAGGGCTTTGTTTATTTATTAAACACCATCTTGCGGTTGTGAGCCGTTGTTAAATCTGGAGTTTCATCCAAGGAATTATGGGTAGAATTGTATCAGAACTTTACTTTCGGACTTAAAAACCATTTATTGAGGATGCCGCTATGCAAGTTGACCCTACCAGCTTAGACCCTGAATTACGATTTGCCAGATTTTATGCCGTTGCTTCTGCGGCGTTGGGTGTGATAAGTTTGTGTATTGGCATTATTCCCATCTGCGGTGTAATTACAGGCATTCTTGGAATTGTATTGGGAATGATCAGCTTGAAAACCGAAAGAAGCAAAATTGCGATTTCAGGAATTTCTCTTTCGGCTTTCGGCATTTTGATAACCATCATTTACATTATCATACTGGTATTGTTTAATAAATAAACATTTGTAATTAACTCTAATTCCACACGTCATTGTGAGCGATAGCAAATAATCTACAAGAGGGCGTTTCACCGCCAGCCTTTGGGTGTGGATTCTGCTTTTGGTGTAGAAGCAGCTATCGGCGCGGTGAGAATGCATGCCGATAGAAACGATAAAACCAAAAGTGTGGAAAAAATCCGCTTGGGCATGGGAATATCCGGGTAAAAAAATTTCCTCCACCTGCTTAAAAAAGGTGGAGGAAAGATGTTTGTAATTTTGATGAATTAGCCTTTGACGCTGCCCGAGGTGAGTCCGCCGACAATCTGTTTTTGCAGCGCGATATAAACAAATGCCACGGGCAGGGCAACGATGACCGCCATCGCGGCGAATCGATTCCATGGGATGCTGCTGGCATATTGTCCGGTCATATTGTAGAGGGTCATGGCGAGGGTGTAATCTTTGGGTTGGGAGAGGAAGAGCCATGAGGTGACGAATTCCTGCCAGTTGCCGATGAACCCAAGAAAAAAAGTTACTGCAAGCTGCGGCACGGCCAGCGGCAGGACGATTTTCCAAAATGTTTGATTCGCATCTGCGCCGTCAATCGCGGCGGCTTCTTCAAGTTCTTTTGGAATGGTATCGAGGTATCCTTTTAGATTCCAAATGGCGAAGGGCAGAGCGCCGGCGGTCATGGCGATGCCTACTCCGAGGAGCGAGTCGCGCAGGTTGAAGATCAATCTGCCTTTTGCGCCGCCGTCGCAAGCAAACAAAGGCATGATGGCTGTAATATTATTTCCGCAGTCCAATACTTTAAAATTGTTTAACAGCAGGTAAAGCGGCGTAACCAACCCAACTGCCGGCATAAGCAATGGAATAAAGACAAGCACCATCAAAACTTCGCGCATTTTGAAATTGAATCGCGAGAATGAATACGCGGCTGTCACTGCCACGAGTAACGCTATAGCGCCAACGCCAACAGACAGGGCGATGCTGTTTCTTAATAGTTTATTAAAAGTGACCGGGTTTCCAGTCGGATGATCTAATACCTGTTTGTAGGCGCTAAAAGAAATTTCCTTTGGGAACAATTCCAAAGAAGATGGGCGTGTGGTTTTTGAACTTAATGACAGCGTAACGATATACATGATCGGGAATAAAACGCTGGCTAAAATAAGAAGACACACCACTTGTAGAAGGATCTGTCTCCAGAGCGGAAGGTTGCGGCCGCTGGTTTGCCCGGATGTATTAATATTGAGGAAGCGGATGATCGGGTTTTTATTTATAGGTTGGGACGCTGCGCGTGTATTCATCTTAACTCTCCGAGTAGCTTTTTGTGGCGTTTGTGATGCGATTGGTTGTAAGGAGAACGATCAAGGCGATGAAGAAGATGATCACTGCAAAGGCGGCTGCAACCCCATACCAGCGCAGGTTACGGACGAGGTTATATGCAAATGTGACAAGGATTTCTGTGGAACGGGCAGGTCCGCCTGCGGTCATAAAGAACCCAAGACAAAACACGTCGTGGCCAATCAGCTGGCGCAACTCCTGTTCGCGCTCCGGCGCGCAGTTG
>JANODZ010000519.1:0-2521 GCA_031412935.1 Anaerolineales bacterium | reverse complement strand
ATGCCCCATGCGTTTTTCCAGCCCGGGCATGGCGACATTCATTGCCTCAAACCAAAATTTAGTTACAGCCTCGAAATCTTCGGGTTTATATAAACGAATAATTGGCTGCATGGGTCGAGTATACCCGACTCAACAAAAAATCCTGAAGAACAAATTGATTCCTCAGGATTTATATTTATTTAAACAAACAGGTTAGTGCCACGCGCCTAAGATCGCGCCCATGACAACAAAGGTGACAAGATGGTTGCCCGCTTCAAGGACCCAGGCTTTTAATCGATCTGCAAACAATTTGTTCGTCAAACTCGAAGGGGCGACAAAGCCGAGCCAGAGAAAGAAGCCAGCCATTGCGCCGGAGCCAAGTGTTGCGCCGCCAGACATGCTGCCCATGGCTGTCACCATGAGAGACATAAACACGGCCTGAACAAAGGCGGCAAACACAATTAATCCCCATACCATTGCCATATTCGTGTTACTGGGGCCATCCTTATCAGACTTACCAATGGCCTTCCACCATATGGGGAAAAACGTCTTTGGCGCAAACCAAACACCCCCGATGATCATACTGGCCACAACGCAAGCAAGAACAGCCAACCAGTTAATAGAACTAAAATCCATTTCAGCCTCCATTGATAAAGTTTGATCGGCGCGCGCCAATCTTTTGGGCATTATACCAGAAAATTTGTTCTAGTATGGTTTGGAGAAGAAATTGGGAGTGGCTAAAAGAATGGGCTTTTATTTACCACAAAGACACGGAGTCTCGAAGGATTCTTGGTGGCTTAGCGGCTTTGTGTCTTCGTGGTTAGCCCACGCAATTAGTCACTCCCAAGAAATTTCCGGTAAAGAAGTTTGGGAAGTCAGGACATTGACGAAGTTACGCACCGTAGTTACAATTTGAAATATGAAGTTCAGAGGGGATGAGGAAAAAAGACTTGCCAATATTGAAAAACATGGAATTGATTTTGTAAATGTACCTTCCATGTTCGACTACGATGTTTTCACCATCGAAGATCAACGCTTCGATTATGGCGAAACTCGATACATCACTTTTGGACTTCTGCAATTTCGCGTCATTGTTGTGGCGCATACCGATGAAAACGGAATAATCCGAATTATCTCTGCCAGAAAGGCGACAAAAAATGAAGAAAAACTCTACTTCCAAGAAATTGGGCACTGATTTCAAACGACTTGATACGATGACTGATGCAGAAATTGACTTTTCAGACATCCCAGAAATGACACCTGAGATGTTCGCAAAAGGGATCATTCGCCGCGGACTAAAACCCATCACCAAACATCAACTCACGTTAAGACTTGACAGCGATGTAATCGAGTGGTTTAGAGAACAAGGGAATGGATATCAAACCAAAATGAACGCTTTGTTGCGGGCATACATGGAAGAGCATAAAAAAGTGAATAAGTCGCAAACAAAAATTGTTACACGACGCCAGTAATAACTACAAAAAACAAGGGACTCTCATCCGTTCGCTACTGATCACTGATTACTATTCACTACTCACTGTTCTCATCCCCCAAATGCATCATTCAACCAATCCAGAAATCCCTTTTCCTGCGGCTTGACCGTGGTTCCCAAACTCTGCGCCAGCTTCTCAAAAAGCTCACGCTGATCTTTTGTCAACTTGGCCGGGATGGCCACGTTCACCATCACCATTTGTTCGCCGCGTTGATTTTTGTTACGGACATGCGGCACACCCTTGCCTTTAAGATGGAATATTTTTCCTGGTTGTGTGCCGGCAGGGATTTTCAATTTTTCATCCCCATCAATGGTCGGCACATGAATATCCGCACCAAGCACGGCTTGCGCCACATTAATATCAAGATTTAACAAAATATCATTCTCACGGCGTTTGAAGAATTGATGCGGCTTGACATCCAACACAACGAACAAACTTCCACTCGGTCCGCCAAATCCACCCGGAGCGCCTTCCCCATTCAAACGAATCTGCGTGCCTGCGTCTACACCTGCGGGGATTTGCACTTTCTTTTTGACATTCTTACGCTCCAGGCCAGCCCCGCGGCATGTCTTGCAAGGTGACGAAATCATTTCGCCGCGGCCATTACAAGTTGGGCAGGCTGCCGTCTGTACCATCTGACCCAAAAAGGTTTGGCGTACCTGACGCACTTCACCCTGCCCGTTACAAGTGGAGCATTTTAGCGGCGTTGTGCCGGGTTCTGCGCCAGAGCCTTTGCAATGTGAACAGGATTCTTCGCGCTGGAATTCAATATCCTTTTCAACTCCAAATACCGCTTCTTCAAAAGTCAACGAGACTTGCATTTGCAAGTCGCGCCCGCGCCGCGGTGATTTTCGAGACTGCCGTCTTCCCGAAGAAAAACCAAAACCTCCGAGGATCTCTTCGAATAAGTCGCCAAAATCAGTGGAGTAGTCATGGAAGCCGCCACTGCCCATGCCTCCAAGTCCCTCCCTGCCGAAGCGATCATAGCGCGCGCGCTTATCTTTATCCGACAGCACACCATACGCTTCATTAATCTCTTTAAATTTTTC
>JANODZ010000518.1:0-3145 GCA_031412935.1 Anaerolineales bacterium | reverse complement strand
TCCATCAGATCGACTGGGCATCCTTAATGCGCCTGAGATTTCAGCGGATGGTAAATTTGTCATCTTCAAATTAACGCCGGCAAACTCGGAAAACAATTTTATCTGGATCATGGATCGCAATGGTGAGAATCCACACAGGATCCCTAGCGCGATAGGCTGGGACCCAACCTGGTCGGCGGATGGAGAATCTATTTTGTTTGCATCCGATTTAGATGGGACAATTCAGTTGTACAGCGTTCGAACCAGCGGAGAGGACCTGAAGCAGATCAGCAATTTACCAGCCATTCGCGGCCGGAGCGATTGGTCTCCAGATGGGCAATTTATTGTTACATATTCTGGCGCGCGTTGGATGCGTGAGGTGTATATAATGAGCGCTGATGGCACAAATGCACTTATGCTTTCACCTGCGGGGGGTAATTCTCAGGGACCATCTTTCTCGCCCGATGGTCAATGGGTGGCCTTTACTTCATATTTTGATAATTATGGCGAGGATCAGGGCTGTGAGATTTATATTTTGCGCGTGGGAAGTGCCGACCTGCGTCGCTTAACCCATAATGATTATTGTGATTACCAACCGCGCTGGGGATTATAATAGACCTCTTGCAAAAGTATTTGTAGGGCGGGTTTTCAACCCGCTAAAGTCTGTGATTTCAAAAATTGTCAGGCTGCAAGCCTGACCTACCGGAGACTTATGCAAGAGGTCAAATCAGTAAAAAATCTTAATGGACAAGGTTAGCGAGTCGATTACAATTACTCACATTGTCCCTCTGTACTTGCGAGAACACTCAATTTAGAAATAGGAGATTCCCATGAATATTAAAGGTAAAGTAGTCATCGTCACTGGCGCTTCATCAGGAATTGGTGAAGCCACAGCCCGCGCATTCGGACGCGCAGGAACAAAAGTGGTCCTCGCCGCGCGCCGTGTGGATAAATTACAGGCTCTCGCGCAGGAAGTCAACGCGATGGGCAGCGGCGCTGAAACTTTGGTTGTCCAAGCCGACCTCTCGAAGCTTGAAGATATTCAATCCTTGATCGCGCAAACGATTGATAAATTTGGGCGGATCGATGTTCTGGTTAACAACGCTGGCTTTGGCCGTTTGGACTGGCTGGAGAATCTCGACCCGATCAAGGACATTCAAGCGCAAATAGATGTGAATGTAATGGGCGTGATCCAAACCACGCGTCAGGTTTTGCCTGTCATGATCAAACAAAGGGCTGGCAGTATTATTAATATGTGTTCAATGGCTGGCTTGGTGGGTACGCCCACGTATTCCATTTACGCCGCATCCAAACATGCAGTGCATGGTTTCTCCGAAGCGTTGCGGCGCGAGGTCAAGCCCTGGGGAATTGATGTTTCACTGGTGTACCCCGGCGGAGTTGTGACTGAATTTACCGCGCACGCAGGGATCAAACGCAAGACCAATGCCAAGACGCCGGCCTTCATGCTGCTGACCGCTGATCAAGTGGGCAGCGCAGTTGTTAAATTGGTCAGTCATCCACGCCGAATGTTGATCATCCCCTGGTTGTGGAGAATTACCGTCTTCATGAATAAGTTTTTACCCGGCCTGGTGGATTACACAACCATAAATCGATTTACCATCCCTGAGCGCGCGGACGAGTTGAACGCGAAATAGCGCATGAGTTCGCAAGAATTAATCCGCTTTTCCTGCCGCATTAATATCCTTCAAATTTAGCTGGTAACCGATGCGGCCATTGAATTCATTAATTTCATAGGTAAATAAAATATCCACGCGCGGCGGCATTTGCTTATGCCATTCCCCAAGCCTGAATCCAATTGCGTCGTGTATATAACCTTTTTCGTCTTCAAGCGATAATTTCAAATGCTTGGCGTCCGCGCCGACCGTGCGGGCGCTTTTTACTTTAACATTTCGCGCCACAAATGCCGCATTCGGATTTCCATAACCAGTGGGTTCGAGATATTTCAATGCCTTTTCGAATAATTCCGGGCGGATATCGACAAGGGAAACTTCGGCATCCGCCGTGACCGTGGGTCTGAGGTCTACTTTCGACAGGTGGTCTGTGGCGATGGATTTTAATCGCGTTACCAATTCATTGAGATTCTCGTTTTTGACTGTGAATCCCGCCGCCGCCGCATGTCCACCGTGGCGAACAAGCAAATCGGCGCATTGATCAAGCGCATCGGTAATATGAAACTCTGGAATGGAACGGCATGACCCGCGCGTTTCTTCATCCCCCCTGGCTGCGACAATCGCGGGGCGATAATGTGTTTCCGTTAATCGTGATGCGGCCAGGCCGATTACTCCGGGGTTGAAATCATCCTGCGCAGCAAAGAGCAGATAGGCATGTGGGTCATCCGTCATGGCGATTTCTTCAGCGCGTTTTTGCATATCCCTTGTAATGCGTTGACGTTCGCGGTTTTGCAGATCGAGCATTTGTGCGAGCTCGCCCGCGCGGATAACATCACCGGTAGTTAAAAGTTCAAATGCAGCCAGTGCCTCTTTCAACCGCCCGGCCGCATTCAAACGCGGACCTAACGAATAGCCGATATTGCCTGCATTTACTTTATCCAGCTTTATCTCTGCAACCGCCGCGAGCGAGAACAATCCCTGCCGATTGGTTTGTCTCATTTGCTTGAGTCCTTTGCGGACGAGTGCGCGATTTTCACCCGTGAGTGGGGCAAGGTCCGCGACCGTACCTAATGCAACCAGATCGAGAAGATTATTTAATTGTTTACTATTGACCGTGGCTAGTTTCCCAATTTCTGTGGTTTGACCTCCATCGCCCAAAAGAGCCTCGGCAATTTTGTATGCAATGCCCACTCCGGCCAGGTCTTTATCCGGATAAAGATCGCCTCGTTGCTTGGGATTGATGACTGCGAGGGCGTGAGGCAGGTCTCCCTCAGCAGGGTGGTGGTGGTCGCTGATAATTAGATCCACGCCGATCGAGCCTGCATAAAGCGCTTCATCAGGGGAGCGAATGCCGCAATCCACTGTGATGACAAGTTTTACTCCGGCTGCTTTAAGTTCATCCAGGGCGTTGTTGTTGAGTCCATACCCATCTTCAAACCGATTGGGTATATATCCCCGAACATCCGCATCCAGGAATTTCAGCGCTTGCACAAGCAATGCGGTGGAGGTGACTCCGTCCACATTATAATCGCCGT
>JANODZ010000517.1:0-1637 GCA_031412935.1 Anaerolineales bacterium | reverse complement strand
TGGCGATTCGGCGGTTTATGAGTCCATGGCGCGCATGGCACAGGATTTTTCGATGCGTTACCTGCTCGTAGATGGACAGGGTAATTTTGGTTCTGTTGATGGCGACTCCCCCGCCGCCATGCGTTATACCGAGGCTCGCCTGCAAAAAATGGCTGAGGAAATGCTGGCTGACCTCGAAAAAGATACTGTCGATTTCGGTCCCAACTTTGACGATTCACTCGAAGAGCCGCTTGTCCTGCCTGCTCGTTTGCCGAATCTTTTATTGAACGGTTCCTCGGGCATTGCTGTGGGTATGTCTACGAATATCCCGCCCCAAAACCTGCGTGAGTTGGTGGGCGCGATCAATTATTTGATCGATCATTACGATGCGATTGATGATGTGACCGTTAGCGACTTGATGAAATTTGTGCTCGGACCTGATTTTCCAACGGGCGGCATGATCGTCGGTACGGAGGGCATCATCTCAGCCTACGGAACAGGCCGCGGCCGAATCGTGATGCGCGGAATTGCCCATATCGAAGAGACCAAAGCTGGGCGCTATCAGATCAACATCACCGAGATTCCGTATCAGGTAAATAAATCCACATTGATCGAACGGATTGCCGAGCTCGTGCGTGACGGCAAAATTGATCAGATTTCGGACCTGCGGGATGAATCTGACCAACGCGGCATGAGCATCATCATTGAGTTGAAACGCAGCGCACAGCCGAAGAAAGTCCTCAATCAACTGTATAAATTTACAGCTTTGCAATCCACTTTCGGCGTACAAATGCTTGCACTGGTCGCCGATGAAAGCGGGCGTGGCGAACCGCGCACTCTGCCGCTCAAACGCATGTTGCATATTTTTATCGAACATCGTCAAACGGTGATCACACGCCGCTCCAAATTTGAACTTGCCAAGGCGCAGGCGCGTTTGCACATTCTCGATGGATATTTGACCGCGCTTAACAAGATTGAAGCCATCATCAAAACCATCCGCGAAGCTGAAGATGCGGATGTGGCCAAGACTAATTTAATGAAGCGTTTTAAATTGAGCGAGTTACAGGCGCAGGCAATTTTAGATATGCAATTGCGCAGACTGGCCGCCCTCGAACGCTGGAAGATCGAAGAGGAACACAAACAGGTGCGCGGGGTGATTGAACACCTTGAAGATCTGCTCGCACATCCAAAAAAGATACTTGCGCTGATTCAATCTGACCTGAACGAGCTTGCTGAAAAATTTGGAGATGACCGCCGCACGCAGATTTCAGCGGAAGCCAGGGAAGATATTCATGACGAAGATCTGGTTGCGGATGAGGCGGTCCTGATCAGCCTGACCGCGCGTGGATATATCAAACGCGTGGCGGCGGCGGCTTTCAAGTCGCAGAGTCGCGGCGGACGCGGCGTGATGGGACACACCACCAAGGATGAAGACGAAGTGGTGATGCTCATTCCCGCGCGCAGTTTGAATACCATGTTGTTCTTCTCAGATAAAGGCAAAGTGTATTCCGAGAAGATATATCAGATCCCCGATTCAGAACGCGCCACGAAAGGCATTCCATTGGTCAATGTGCTGGCGCTTGATCCCAATGAAAAAGTGACAGCCGCAATGGCAGTGGGAGATTTTTCCCCGAATAATTTCTGCATGTTGATGACCG
>JANODZ010000516.1:0-3146 GCA_031412935.1 Anaerolineales bacterium | reverse complement strand
CGGGTAGGATTTTCTTATTAGCAGGCAGAATCTATTCGTGAGAACGATGCGTATTAAGTAAGGTGCGACGCACTTTTGCAGCTATTAAGGCGTACCCGCCTTGGGCTGCTGATTCTTTTTGGGAAACAGAGCCAGCATTCGGGTCGAGAAAGATACGAGCGCTTTTCGAATGGGGGGAATCCGCATGATGAGGAATATCGCGATGATGAGTCCATAGATCAGCGGTTTGAATATTTCACCCTGGAATGAAAGGATGTCGCCTTTTTTACTCCACAAGTAATGAAGCACGACCAACGGCGCAAGAAAATAGACGAGCTGATGCAGGCGTTTCCAATTTTTGCCGAGGCGTTTTTTCCAAATATCGAAGGATGTTATTGCCAGCGGTATCAGAATAAGATACGCAGCCAACCCGACGACCAATCTTGGTTTTTGAAATACTTCCTGATAAAGGCGGCTCCAGGCGAGGCCATAATCAAGGTCTGCAAAGATAATGAGATGAATGGTTACATAAAGGAAGGTATACAAACCAAGCGCGCGGCGGCGCTTAAGCGGCTCACTCCACTTGAAAATTATATTGATGGGTGTGCACATTAACGAAAGCACGAGCAGGGTGATTGCATGGAGGCCGGTGCGCCGTTCAAGGTCTTGAATGGGGTTGGCTGAAAGGCGGCCTGTGAAATAATCGAAGATCAAAAGCACAATGCCAGACCACGCGTAAATATGCATGGCAATTTGTAAAGGTGTGTAGGGTAATTTTTTCATGAAGCTTTTATAAACCTCCGAGATCTTTAAGACCCGTGAGGTTTTACATGGCAATTAATAATTTACGCTCAAATCCATGCCGTCATAAAGCGCGGCAACCTGTTCGCCATAGCCATTGAAAGGCAGGCTGGGTCTGCGGCTGAGTTCACCGATGCGGCGCTCAGAAGCCTGCGACCAGCGTGGATGATCGACATTGGGGTTTACATTTGAATAAAAACCATATTCATTCGGGCCGACATCATTCCATAAGGTGGCCGGTTGTTCAGCAACCAGCTCGATCTTCACTATGGATTTGATGGATTTAAACCCATACTTCCACGGCACCAGCATGCGGATCGGCGCGCCGTTTTGCGGCACGTTGGGTTCGCCGTATAAACCAGTGGCGAGAAAGGCAAGATCGTTCATGGCTTCATCGAGACGCAATCCCTCTTGATAAGGCCACGGATAGAACGGGCTTTTTTGCCCGGGCATTTCTTCGGGACGAAGCACGCTTTCAAAACGGACATACTTTGCAGCTGAAGTTGGCTCCACCATATTAAGCAAACCCGCCAGCGCGAATCCTTGCCATGGAATAACCATGCTCCAGGCTTCGACACAGCGCAAACGATAAATGCGTTCTTCCTGGGTGAATAATTTCAGCAGATCTTCAATGCCAAATGTTTTGGGTTTGTTGACGAGACCGCCCACTTCCACAGTCCAGGGTGTGGTCTTGAAATCTTTTGCGCTGTCAGCCACTTCCTGTTTATCGACTGTGAATTCGTAGAAATTATTGTAATGGGTGATGTCTTCAAAGGTGTTGACCGGGTCACCCAATTCGTCGGTCATGCCGGAATTGGAATCTGGTGCAGCATTCTGAGATTCGTCCGTCGCTGATGCCGAAGGCGCGCAGGCGGCTAAAAACGCCGCGCTTGTGACCACTGTTGCGGCTTTTATGAAATCACGGCGCGAGAGATAAGTATCCTTTGGCGTGATCTCAGAAGAACGGATGGGAACGGACTTGAATAATGGGGTCATGATTGATTTCTCCTAATAGATTGATAAATAAGATATTAATATTGTTCTGCAAGTAAAGCTTGAATGGCGGCTTCGGTCGTTTTGTATCCACCCTCGCCGATATGGGTATAGCGAAGATGTCCGTTTTTGTCTATGAGATATAACGCAGGCCAATAGTGATTTTTATAAGCCTGCCAGGTTGCGCCGTCGTTATCCTGCGCAACGGCATATTCAATTCCGTAATTCGCAATGGCGGCTTGCAGGTTGGTTAGATCCTGCTCAAAAGAGAACTCGGGGAAATGGTTGCCGATGATAACAAGTCCCTGAGGGCGATATTTTTGGTCCCATTCCTTCAACGAAGGAATCACATGCTGGCAATTAATTCAGCCAAAGGTCCACATTTCTATCGCGACGACTTTGCCGCGTAAATCTGCGAGCCGCAGAGGCGCATCCACATTCAGCCAGATGTCATTCGTCAGTTCGGGAGCAGCTCCCAGGTCTGGTAAGGATGCGGAGGATGCGGGTTGGGTCACCGTTTCATTTCCTGTTGCGGCTGTTGCGCAGGCGCTTAATCCAAAGATCAATCCAAGTACCCAGAAGCGTTTCATGTGTAACTTCCTTGATGTGCCCATTCTAAGAAAACTTTCTTACGAAAGGATTACGCAAGGTTAAGAGTTTCGTTAGGGCAGGCTGAAAGTGAATTGACTGCCGCGCCCTGTTTCACTGTGAACATTTATCGCGCCGCCGTGTGCTTGCACAATGCCGCGCGAGATCGCAAGCCCCAGCCCGGCGCCGCCTGTGGAACGACTGCGGGATTTTTCGCCGCGATAAAAACTTTCGAAGACATGCGGAAGGTCTTCGGCGCGGATGCCTTCGCCTGTATCGGATATGCTGACTTCCACACCCGAAGCTGTTCGCTGCGCATGGACATTCACGCATCCTTCGGCGGGTGTGTGCCGTAAAGCATTGCCGATTAAATTATTCAACACGCGCCCAATGCGCTGCGTATCCATCATGACGGGATCAACATTTGAATCGACACTGCCTTCGAGTTTCACTCCCTGACGCAAAGCCAGTTCTGAAAATGATTCGAGCGTATCCGAGATTAGATCAGATAAGGATGACTCAGTGCGGTCAAGCGGAATTCCGCCAGTATCCAACTGTGCCATTTGAAAAAGATCGTCGATCAAAATAGAAAGGGAGCGCACATCGCGCTGGGCCGTGTTCAAATATCTCTTGACCGTTTGAGGGTCATCCACCACGCCATCCTCCAATGCTTCGAGGATCGCGCGCATGGATGCAAGCGGAGTTTGCAAATCGTGCCCAACCCAGGCGATCAGATCCGCGCGCAGACGTTCGAGTTCACGTTGTTTTTTATCCGCAGTTTCGAG
>JANODZ010000515.1:0-2233 GCA_031412935.1 Anaerolineales bacterium | reverse complement strand
CATCTCCAACCGCGTAGATATTTGAGACATTGGTTTGGAAATTCTGATTCGCTTTCAACAGTCCGCGTTCATTCGATTCCAGGCCCAAAGATTCAATACCCAGCGCTTTTGTCGCGCCAGTACGCCCGATGCTGTAAAGAGCCATGTCGTTAATAATCTGCTTGCCGCTGGCCAGGTGTATTTTTACACGCTCCCCATGATCGTCAACAATTGGTTCGATGTTTTGTACTTCTTCGCCAAGGCGCATGATGGCACGTTCCTGGTTCAGCTGATAGGTGAGCGTGTCCATAATTTCCTGATCGATGAACGGCAATAGGCGGCGGCGTTTATCTATGATCGTCACGCGGACTCCCAGTGTAGCGAACATACAAGCATATACAAGACCGATCACGCCCGCGCCGACAACTGTCAGCGTACGAGGCAGATCAGCTAGATTGAGCAGATCGTCGCTGATCAAGATTCGTTTGCCGTCAAAAGGGATATGTTCACTCATTGTGGCGCTCGTGCCTGTGGCGATGACAATATATTCTGCAGTGACGTCGCGCCAGCCGCTTTCATCCACGTATTTTAAACGGACTGTGTTCCTGTCTACAAAGGATGCTTCAGCAGAAATAAGCTCAACCCTGTTTCGCTGGAGTTGATGGCGGACAATGTCCAGTTCATGTTGAATGACGTGATTGGTGCGATACATCAGATCCGCCATCGTGATATTTTGCTTCACCGTATAGGATGCGCCGTATAAACTTCGTTCGCGATAGCCTGATAGATGCAGCACTGCTTCGCGCAGTGTTTTACTTGGAATGGTGCCCGTGTTGATGCATACGCCCCCGAGAATTGTCTTGCGCTCAACCACGCCAACGCGCTTGTCGAGTTTCGCCGCCTGAATCGCAGCGCGTTGTCCTGCTGGTCCAGAGCCGATCACCAAAAGATCATAATCATATTTTGCCATCTTGATCTCCATTACCACTAATGTTTCAAGCCTGATGATTATATTACAACAATATGAAACCATTCTTTAACACCAGGATAAAGGATGGTTTTTTTATTCTTTTATTTAATTCACCTTTATCCAATTGCTGCTCTTCGGCACCTGATCGAGAATTGACGAGCTCTTCCTGAAAAGACTTGGCGACCTTTCTGCCGCATGCAATTCCATGACGCGGCACCCCAAACACAAATAACATTGAACACTCAAAACTAATATTTTTCGCAAATTCCCCAACTGTTAACTAATTACTGATTACCAATTACTGCCATCTTCCCACCAGCCCATCAACTCACTCATTGCCAGGCTCGGCGTGGCATCGCCCTGACGACCCGAATTCCACGTCATTATCAAATCCTTTTTCACACGCGTGATGCCCACGTACAACAAACGCAGACGTTCCTTCACGTATCCCAGCCGCGACTGCATCGTCGCGGTTCCTTCCTCGTAGCCGTCATATTCACTCGTCGACTCGAGCGCGGTCAACTGCGCCAATGCTTCCGCCTCAAGATTTAATCCGCTGCGAATAAACCACTTCTCCGAAAAAAAACGGTCGTTCGGCATGTTCGACGGGAAGTCATAATTATTGACCGACATCATATACACGCGGTCCCACTCCATGCCCTTGGCCTTGTGCATTGTCGTCACCACCACCTTGCCTTTGTGAACGCCGGGGTCAAAGCTCGAATCATCCGATGAGAAACCGATGTATCGCCGCTCGTTCTTCGCGATGACTGCCAGTTCCGACGTTAATTCCGGCAAGCGCCAATCCGCGTGGTCGTTCGCAGCTTGCCTCAGCATCAGCGCAAGTTTATGCGCCAGCGCCAGATCCGACGCATCGCTGAACACATCCTGCGCCAGCGTCAGCACCAACTGATCGATTGGAAGCGTCACCGCATTCAACCATCTCTGGACTGTGACTCGAAATTCTTTTAAATCTTTGATGACGTGCCCTGCTTCAGACTCACCCAAACCTGCCAGCCAATCATCAGCCTGACTCGGCGCGATGAAATTTTCTACATGAACCAAGCGCCGCAAAAGATCAGTGACAACTTTCATTAACTCAGGGTCGCCTTCCCTAATCTCTAATTCTCTAGTCTCTGATTCTCTGCCCCCCTCTCTCCAATCCCGCCGAAAAACCTCATACGCCTTGGACAATTTGCGTGATGACTGCGGATCTGCCAGATAAGATAATAAATAATTTATTGATCCTGCCGTCGCGCGTGTGTTTGTTGTACTCTTGAGCAT
>JANODZ010000514.1:0-4322 GCA_031412935.1 Anaerolineales bacterium | reverse complement strand
TGTTGCGTTTGAAGGTGTCGCTTTCCAAAATATCACGCAGAGCCACCATGGCCATTTCTTCATTCGGCACTTCAATACCCACATAACTGTGTCCGGGCACGGGCGCTTGAATACGAATGCGCGGCGCGGCCAATGCAAGCGCAAGGTCATCAGATAAAGAGGATATTTTGCTGACGCGGACTTTGGTTCTCACACCGCCGCGGGTTTCAAGAAATAAAGGCTCCACTCCGAATTGCGTGATCGATGGTCCGCGGCTGATTGCAACCACCTGGGCGGGTGCGCCAAAGGATGCAAGCGTTTCTTCGATTAAGCGCGCGCGTTGTTGAATGAATTCTTCGTTGATGGAAGGCGCATTGCCAGAAACGAGAATATCGCTGACCTGCGGCAGTACCCAGTGAATGACGGTGGGACCGCTGGTTGTTCGCGTGGGTTGGATGCTCTTACCCATTTGTGATCCGATTGGAATGCTGGCGGGATCTAGCGGTGTGAAATCTTCTGTCAAAAGGGAGGCAGGAAACTGGTGGGTTTGGGGCGCGATGAGTTTGTTCAACCAATTCCGCATCCACTTGAAGATGGGCGCGAGCCAGAAGAATAAATCCCAGACCGGTTTATCCAGCAATACTGCAATGCCGATAATTAACCAGGCGACCAAGGCAATAAACGCGATAATGCCGCCGCCGAGTCCGTACCAAAGCATGCGTTGGAAGAGACTGCCAAGTGCGCCGCCGCCTGCGCCGGTTAATGCAATAGATTCAGCATTCTCAGCTGTGGCAACCAATGTATGTAAAATTGTGAGCAGCCAAAAAAAGAGGATGACACTGCCAAGTACGCGTTCAATCGAAAACGGCGGGATGCGCTCGATCTTGCGGAAGACGAGCCACAAGCCAAAGATGAGCAAACCGATCGGCAGGATATAGACCCCCCAGCCAAAAATTTGTGAAATAAAAAAAATTGTGCCGCCAATAATGGCAGAACGATTGGCGGAGACAAGCCCCAAAATAATAAAGATACCAAAGAATGCGAGCAGGATGCCGACTAGATCAAGTTTGCGTTCGGCGGATAGTTGATCCCAATAGGAAGGTATACGCGTACGCGGCGACGGGGGCGGTGGTTGATACTGTTTTCCTTTTGGTACAGCCTTGCCATAAGCCATCCCAGATTTTTTAGGTGGAATGGTTTTACCGGCAGGCTTGGTAGTTTTTTTGGGAGGAGTGGATGGTTTGAGAAGTGGCATGAACTCAAAAAGATGATGGATGAATGTTGCGTATTTCGTACTCTACTTGTATGTCAATCTACTTGTTTACTGTTTCAAAAAAGATTATAGCACAAATGGTCTGTTTTCTTTAAGGTACAATTGCAGGGCTTTTCTTATATTGATGTGCAGTACTTATTGCAAGGACTTAACATTGTTCGAAATACTTTTTCTTGGCACATCCGCTTCCGCGCCTTCTGCAAAACGCGGACTTTCGGGCCAGATCGTTTCTCATAACGAATATCGTTTCCTAATTGACTGCGGCGAAGGCACACAAAGACAGATCCTTCAATCTGGCATCGGTTTTAAACGTCTGACGCACATTCTATTAACGCACGGCCACCTGGATCATATTCTCGGGCTGGGGGGTTTGCTTTCCACACTCCTGCGCTGGGAATCGATAGATGAACTTAATATCCTTGGCGGGCACAGTACGCTTGAACGCGTACGAATCCTTCTTTACGACGTTGTTCTGCGCGGCAATCAGCCTCCCATGCCTCTGGTATTGAAAGAGATAAAGCCCGGCATCATCTTCGATGCGGATGATTTTACGGTCAGCGCGTTTTCGGTCACACATCGCGGGCCGGATTGCCTTGGATTTATTTTCGAAGAGAAGGCGCGCCAGCCTTTTCTTTCACAAAAAGCAGATGAACTCGGCGTGCCGTTTGGGCCGCAACGCCGTGAATTGGTGGCCGGGAATGAGATCACATTGGCTGACGGTAGATTAATCAAACCAGACATGGTTCTGGGTGCGTGGGAGAAAGGCAGTAAACTCGTCGTTGTAGGGGATGCCGCTAGAACCGATAACCTGCTCGAAGTATGTAAGGATGCAGATGGTCTTGTGATCGAATCCACATATCTGGATCAAGAAGTTGACATGGCGAAACAATTCTCACATCTCACCGCGCGTATGGGCGCGGAACTTGCATTAAAAGCCGGGGTTAAGAAACTTATTCTCACTCATATTTCACGTCGTTATCGAGAAAAGGATGTGATTACTGAAGCGCAATCCGTTTTTCCAAATGCGGTCGTGGCGCGCGATTTTGACACTTTTCAAATTAAGAAAGAAATGGAACATGGAAAATAAATTTACTGTAGCAATCCTGACTTCCGGCGGAGATGCGCCCGGTATGAATGCGGCCATTCGCGCCGTGGTGCGTACTTCACTGGCAAATAATATTAATGTCATCGGGGTACTGCATGGTTACGAGGGTTTGATCAATGGTGAGTTTCAACCGATGGATGCGCGCTCTGTAGGCGGGATATTGCAGCGCGGCGGAACGATTTTGCTTACCAGTAGAAGCAAACGTTTTATTGAAGCTTCCGGTCAGCGGGATGCGATCCGCAAGATGAATGCAGCCGGCATAGATGCGTTGATCGTGGTTGGCGGCGAAGGTTCAATGAAAGGCGCGTATGCGCTCTCACAAAAGGGGATAAAAGTGATCGGCATCCCCGGCAGTATTGATAATGATATCTGGGGCACGAACATTGCCATTGGCACAGATACAGCCATGAACACCATCATGGAAGCAGTCGATAAATTACGCGATACCGCATCCTCGCATCAACGCGCATTTTTGGTCGAAACGATGGGGCGTAATTGCGGCTATCTTGCAGCCATGGCCGGGATTGTCTGCGGCGCTGAAATGGTCTTGATCCCCGAAGTGCCGGTCACCAGTGAAGAAGTTGCGGCGGCTGTGGAAGAAGCTTATCAACGCGGCAAGACCCACGCGATTGTCATTAACGCAGAAGGCTCAGGGATAAGCACGACCGAACTTGCCGAAAAAATTGACAGCATGGATCTCGGCTTCAAAACACGCATGACAATCCTCGGTCACATTCAACGCGGCGGTTCGCCATCAGCCTATGACCGTCTCTTGGCATCCCGTATGGGTGTAAAAGCCGTGGAAGCGCTCGTGGAAGATAAACATGGTGTCATGACCGGGCTCAAAGGCAAAGGAGTTGAGTTCATCCCGCTGTTGGAAGTAACCAGCAACAAGCGCCGCGTAAATATGGAGTATTATCACATGGCGAAAGTGCTGGCGCGATAGTTACAATCCCCGCGTTTTTTTAATTTACTTATCTTAAAAGCATCAGACATGATTCCCTCCCGAAAGAACACACCTGCACATTCGGCATCGTTCCGCGAATGCGACATTGCTTTGCGGTGCGATGCAATGCAAAGCGCCCATGTGTCGTGCGACGCAAGTGTCGCTTTCGCTCAGGGCGACATGCTATCAAATAGGCAAAACTGTCTAAAGTGAGAACTAACATTTCCGGGTTTTGGCGCGGCGAGATTTAAGTTTGGGGGTAAAAAAGGCGGGTTTAAATGGTAACTCTGCCTAAAATTGCGGGTTAAATATGATAAAGCAATATTAATTCCATTCTAGTAAAAGGAGATATTAATGAACATTCTTTCGGATCTTCAGAATCTTGCACTGCAATTCATTCTTCCACTAGTGGTCATTTTGATTGGCTTATTGGTGGCATGGATTGTGGCGCGCCTAGGGGCGTTCCTGGTGCGCAGGGCTCTTGGAGCGATCAAGCTTGATGAGCGCGTATCAAGTTCACTCGACACAAAGACGGATGTCACCAAATGGGTTAGCGGGTTAACTTTTTGGGTGCTCTTCATTGTGGTAGTTTGGCAGCTCGCGATCCTTGCGCAAAGTACCATTCCGGGTGTGAACATAGCTGCCGTTCAATCCCCACTCGGAAACTTGCTCAACGAATGGCTGCCCAAACTCGTCGCAGCCTGCGAGAGCTGACGCTATGCGAATAATGGCAGCTCCTCAGGAATTTTGTTGCTCCTTCAGGAATTGATTGAGACGCCTGATAAGCGAGGATACGTCACTGTTATACGGTGCAGCGTCTATACAAGACCATTTATCAGGGCTAATATTAGGTCTCATAACCGCCAGAATTCTAGGTATCCCCATGACACATCAAATCCTTACTGACGTCGCCGCCAGCATCTCCGAACTGAAGGCCAACCCCATGAAAGTGGTTTCCAGCGGAGAAGGCATGCCCATTGCTATTCTAAACAGGAATGAACCGGCATTTTATTGTGTTC
>JANODZ010000513.1:0-2833 GCA_031412935.1 Anaerolineales bacterium | reverse complement strand
ACTTAATGCGTCAGGCTTTCATGCTTGAAGCCTTGAACACCGATGTGATCGATGCGCGCGGTGAATCAGTCATTGCTCACTTGTGGACCTTGATCATCTTTGGTGATTACATGGCCTACTACCTAGCCATGGCTTATGGCGCTGACCCCTCTGAAGAATCAGCCGTAATAAATTTCAAAAGATTGTTGTCATAAAAGCAGGGATACACGGAGCTGTATCCCTGCAAGTTTACTTATAAAGGAAAAAATGACAACACAAAACACCTCCGTCCAAGCAGATTTTTCGATTCACCCCGCCACGAAAATGGGTCACGTCTCGTTGACAGTTGCCAATCTGGAGAATCAGATCGTTTTCTATCAGCAGGTGCTGGGATTCAAACTCCACTGGCGCGAAGGCAATAGGGCAGGTCTCGGCGCTGGCGGCGCGGACTTGTTGCACCTGACCGAAGGATCAAACTTAAAGAAATATCGCGGCGTAACAGGTTTGTATCACTTTGCCGTCTTGTTTCCTAACCGCCGCGAGTTGGCAATTGCAGTAGCGCGTTTGTCTGCGATGAAATATCGCAACTATCCCACCGATCACATTATGACCAAGACCACCTATCTCGATGATCGCGAAGGCAACGGCATTGAACTATATTGCGAATCGCCTGAAGATGGGACATTCGTGATCGAGAACAATGAGTTTGTCACCCGCCGCGCAGACGGCAGTTTAAGTGATGGCCGTGAAGCATTGGATGTGAAAGCTTTATTCAGTCACCTCAAAGAAGACGATAAACTGGATGTTCCCGTTCCTCACGAAACACGCGTGGGACACGTCCACTTGCATGTGCGCAACGTGCAGGAAGCTGTCGATTTTTATCACGGCATCATTGGCTTCGATGTGATGGGCATGTCGTCCACATTTAAAGCTGCATTTATCTCTGCGGGTGGGTATCATCACCACCTTGGATTAAATACATGGCAGGGAGATGATGCTTCGCCTCCGCCCGCAGATGCGGTGGGTTTGCACTATTTCACAATAAACCTGCCGACCCAGGAAGCCTTGGATATAGTTGTTAAGCGAATTGATGATGCTGGGATTCCATCCAATAAAATAGAGGATGGGTTGTTGCTATATGACCCGTCACACAATGGGGTTGTGCTGAGAACGGTATAGGTTCATGAACGTCTCGCGGAAGCGCGGGGCGTTTTTATTTGGGCATGCATTAGGCACGGATATATCGCGTTATAATTCACCCATCATAAATCTTAATTCGTAAATCGAAGAATCGGAAATCACCTCATGCATATACTGGTAACCAATGACGACGGCGTGCAATCGCCCGGGCTTTTAGCTCTCGCGCAGGAAATGCGCAAACTTGGCAAAGTGACCGTTCTTGCGCCAGACAAGAACTGGTCCGCTTCGGGACATGTGAAGACGATGGAACGTCCATTGCGTGTCCGTGAGACAACTCTTGCAGATGGGACACCCGCTTTCGCATCCGATGGCGCACCCTCAGATTGTGTGGCTTTGGCTTTCCTCGGATTGATCGCAGAACAAATTGATCTGGTGGTTTCAGGTATCAACCCCCATGCAAACCTCGGACATGATGTCACCTATTCGGGAACTGTCACAGCCGCGATGGAAGCTGTGATCGCTGGTGTGAAAGGAATTGCTCTTTCGCTTGATTCTCCCGAAGGATTTAAAGATGCGTTGGATTATTCCTGTTCCGCATCCGTTGCGCGGCGCGTGGTTGAAAAAGTGATTGCCGATGGGTTACCCGAAGGCGTGGTCATGAATGTCAACGTGCCCTATTTGAAAGAAACCGAACTCAAAGGATATATGATCACCCGTCAAGGACTGCGCGTTTATCGTGATGCTTTAGATGTGCGTGAAGACCCGCGCGGCAAACCCTATTACTGGATCGGCGGCGAAGTGCCCACCGGTGTGGATGAACCCGGCACAGATTTTGGCGCATTGCGCGCAGGTTGCGTCTCGATCACACCGCTGCAATTGGATCTGACCCATTACAAGGCGATGGATGTTTTGAAGAAATGGAGCTTCTGATGGGAGAAAACAAATACTTCCAACGCATGGAAGTGGAACTAAAATTCACATCCGCACGCGAATTGATCGAACTGCACGTAACAGGCGCAGAGTTTGTTTAACTCAAAAGGTTTAATCTTTTGAATTTCCTTCGTGCCCCTTTGTCTCCATTGTGGTTAAAGAACTTATGACACGCCACATCACAAACATTTCCCTCTTTCTACTTGCCGCGCTTCTCATCACACAGGCTGCCTACTCTTTACAATGGCCCATCACGCACGATGAAGCCCCGCTGCTTTATGAAGCCTTTCTGATGCATACCGAAGGCCGCGTCCCTTATCGTGATATCTTCGATTTTCAAATGCCGGGAAGTTTTGCGGCATATTATCTGCTTGCCAGATTAAGCGGTTTTTATGGATACTTTCGTCTCCGTATTCTTGACCTGGGCATTCTCTCTGCTCTGCTCACCATTACATTTTTATTCATGCGCCGCTTCGGCAGGCCTGTTGCGTTTGTTGCCGCGCTTCTCTTTGGTTTGAAGTATATGCAGGGCGGCGCGTACATGTCGCTGCAGCGCGAATATCTTTTAATGATCTTTGTCGCGCTTGCTCTTTGGATATATGTACGCGATGTCTTAACCTTCAAGCATCGCCTGCTGATCGGGTTTTGCTTCGGCCTGGCGGCAGTCATCAAACCTCAGGCAGCGATCGGACTCATCCCGATCCTGCTCTTTGACATCGCAGACATTCTCCAGCGCCGCAAATTGACTCTCCTCAAAGCCGCCGCGAAGAGCATTCTCCCCGCC